>CAYNGS010000016.1:0-14917 GCA_964396625.1 uncultured Flavipsychrobacter sp. | reverse complement strand
AAGAAAAAAAGAATACCAGGGGGATGATCTTTCTCATCGCGTCTTATCTCCCATTGTTGATCAATGGTTCTGTGCAGCGGTGTCCTGCGCTGGAGGTGTCCAATGGAGTTGTTCCGACTTGCTATTTTTCTTCTCCCTGTTGTGTTCACTTGCGTCATAAGGCACTCTGCCACCGGCGCCGCCAACAACTGAAAATGTGGCGTATTCTGCGAAGCCGTTGTTTTCGCCAATCGGGCGTTCCTGATCGTCGAGCGCCTGAATACTCCATACATAGCTCATTCCTTCGTCGGGCAACTGAAAATCCATGGGCCAAATAGTCTGCAACCGATTTTTAAAGTCTATCTGGACGATTGGCGTATTCGTACGGAATGCCAGCCCTGCCTCCTGACCAGGATAAATCTCCATGATAAGCAGCCGGTAGGTAACTATTCCGGAAAAAGATGGCTCGACTGATGTCCAGCTGAAAACAGGCCGGCGCGCCTGGTATTTTACAATAGTGTCCCCTGCCCTGGGGGAGATGAGCGTGGGCTGGTGATACGCCATGACGGTGAAGAACTGGCATTGTGGAGCCGTGAGCGCGGCACCCGTCTTCGCGTCTAAAAGTTGCACGCATAGCTGGTAACTATCGTCCGTCAACCGACCTGTGCGCGAGATGGCGCCAACGTTATAATTGCCATGATACTTAATTGCCGACTCCGGATAAATATCTTCAAAAAAGTACTGTACCGGCACCTTAGGAAGCAGCTGCATCACCGGCATTTTATTAATATCAGTTGCAGCTATGAGCGTTCCGCTGCCATTATATAGCTGGGTACTTATCCTGAAATTAATAGTTGATGAGTTGGTATTTGTGAGCGTCATAAAAGCAGTCTGCCTACGCGATCTCCAGTCGGACAAATAGGGAGATGGATGTGAGTCGACATGCAACAACACGGATTGTGCACGCGACTGAGGATGAGATGTCAACATTGCCAGGATAAAAAGAAAATGTATTGTTGGTGCTTTAGACATGTTAATGGTTTGGTTTTATTCTGCTTGAAAGGTTATGTGGACTAAAAAGTTTATGGGCCTTCTGTAACTGTGAACGTGTTATCAGGTTTAAGATAAAAGTAGAATGTCCGTTCGCATGGTGCACATTCCTTATTCTTGTCCTTGAAAACTACGTTGACAGGAAATATAAAAACACAGACTGCGCCAGTTACCTGGGTTGCGGTAATATTAAAGTTGACGTCTCCGAAATTTACGGTTCCGATACCACTTACTGCGTAATACCTCTGGCCGACCGAGGTTAATGGGGCGATCGTGAGCGCCGGTGTAGTGGTGGAATAACCTGAACCCAGGGTATAATTGAGCATCTCCCTCATGTAGCCATTTGTAGGTGTACCGCATGCGAGTTTGTAAGGCTCGTGAATTATTACATCCATTTCGTCCACGTTAAAGCTACCATTATTGTTGAGGATGTTGGATAGCGTGATGAGATAATTATCGGGCGGGGAGGCGGTTTTGGTAATTTTCTTATCCATTTCTATCAGACTGCAGCCGGATATCGAATGTCCGCAATCGTCTGATGTGGCAATGTGAAGATTAAGATATTTTTCATTTACCCTGGGGCAAGCATTTATCGTGTCAGAAAACATGGATATGCCCATATCTGTGCCGTATACGGCACCAATAAAATTTATGGGCACGGTCACACTGTAACTAATCGTAACGGCGGTGCCAGAGGGCAGTGAAGGGATTACCTGATAAATGGCTTGTATTACCGGTGTAGCCGAAGGCAAAGTAGATACAGAGCTCAACCAATTTGGCGTGGCGACATCATTTGGTATAGCAGTCGATGGGAAAATACCGACCGGGAACAATCCGGTACCGGTTGGTGCATCATTCGCAGGATTAGATACCAAATTCACGGGCTGAGTGCTTTGCTGGGATGTATAGGCAGGGGCAAGGGGGGTGCAAGAACCACATGGCACCTGGATCATAACTTTCACATCAGTAAGTGGATAGGGGTTCTGGTTTTTCACGATGGCCTTGTAGAATACTGTAGTGCCGGAAACAGCGTCGATATCGAGTATGTGCCAGTGCACGTTATCGCAGGACGCTTCCAACATGTATTCGACATTTTTGTACAGGTCTATGTTTACAGAGGCATTGTCTGATTTAGAATAGGACTGCATTACCCCGCTGGCATCCGGCCACTGCCAGTTGATAGTAGCTGTATTGACGTAGTACGAGTTGCAATGAACAGCGGTATATGGTTTTACCGAAACATTGTATGTAATTACCAATTCGGCATAGCCGAGGCATGGCGCCGCCTTTATTGTGAGCCCGGTAGCCCCTGTGCAGTCAAAACCCGTAGCTGTTGCAGCATTCATACAGTTGGTTACAGCAGTGGTTGCGGTGGCAAGTGCTGCCGCATCATAGACAGACGTGCCGGTCACAACGAGGGAAGAGACATCGGGCAGGAAAAAATTGTTCACCGGATTGTTGGCTATTACATCTGCAAGCTCCACGCCGGATACATCGGCCATTCCATAGTTCCTGATCCTGATCTCAAATTGGACCGTCTGGCCGGGTATTGCTGTGGTGGCGCTGCTCAATGGCTCTCCTGTGGCCAGGTTCTTTACCCGTTTTTGAATGGCCAGCACCGGCTGGTAGAGGTCTTGTTTGCTGGTGACCTGAACAGCAGCCGTGTAGGGCACACTGTTTACCATAAACGACAGGTTTGCCCAGTTTGTGTAAGCCTGGGATGGCAAAATAATACCATTGTCGAGTCTATGCCTGATATCTATTTTGAGGGAGCTATACCTCGGAAGCACAGGCGGCGTGCCGTTGGCATCTATGCGCCAGGGCCCCGGCAAATTTGAAGAACCCGGCCATTGCGCGTCGGCCGTCGGCCACGGCCCCCCCAAGGGATACAGATATATAGGATAAGGATTATTGTCTGACAAAAGAGGAACCGGCATATTTGCGGATGCACCGGTTGAAGCAGGCAGCAGCAAGGGCGCAGTAAAAAAGGCGCTAACCGGCGGATAACCCATTAATGGTGACAAAGTAAGTTCAACATCCGTTACGGAGATAGCGTCTTGATAGCCGGGGACAATAGCACCTATAGCGTCGTCCACATGAAAATTCAAAAGATCTGCATCGGAGTAGTTGTCGACGGTAATGAAGTAATCGTGGGTTAAGCAGTTATTGGGCGCCGGAAAATACCGGTAAGGATATTTCACCAGCGTCTTCGAGAAAAATACAGCACCACCTACGCCGCCACCGGATGGCGGAATGGGGATAGTAGTATCGCCCGGGTTGGGATTTGTGGTGGGGCACGGGCATGTGAAAGTAAATAGCGGTGGAGTTACTGTGGCAGCGCTGCCCGTGCAGATCGAATGCGTGCTGAAGGTGAGACCGAAGTTCACGGTAAACTGGGTGCCACCGGGCGGGCACAAAACGCTAAAATCGAATTGCAACAATATATAGTCCACTTGCATATTCTCCGATGAGTTCCCGCTCCTTGACCAGGTGTAGGTAGTGCCGGAACCCGTTGAAGTTGATGTAGCGGACACGGTTCCGCCATTTGAATTATTTACACCGCCGGAAATCGATACGCCTGCCGGAAGTGTAAGGCTGATCGTGCTGTTGTTTGTAGAATTAATATCAAGCCCGACAGAAGTAATTTTTACCAGGGCGGTACCGCTGCAAACGGATCCATCTATGACGTCCATTGTGATCGAGGGAGCAGACGTCGAATTCAGTATATTGATCGTGTTTGAAACCGATTGCTGATCGTTTGGCGTGGGCATGGGTGTAGTTGATGCGGAGGCACTAACAGTTGTTGTTGCCGGGGGGCATTTGCAATCCACCACGACTAAGGTGACCGTAAAATCGGTTGAAGAACTAAAATAGTTATCGGCCGACGTGAACGTTGAACTCTGGTAGTTGTATATAGGGTTACTTGCGGTACCGCCTACGCCAGCACTTGAAAATAACCCGGAAGTCAGTGGTGTAAAAGAAACAAGATTAACTTCATTATTGTCTAAACTGAAACTAAGGTTAAGCTGAGATCCTGCTTTCATGGTGTATTCGAGGTGATACAATATGGTGATGACAGTGCCGCATGAATAGGGACCCGGCGCGGGTGTAACAGATACCTGGGTTAAACTGGTGACCTGGCAAACAGCATTTGGTGCAATGCCAATGCACAAGAACAACAGTATGCCGTATAAGTATTTCAGATTTTTCATTTTAGTCCGTTTTTTCAATCAAAAAATTGTTTTACGTCGGTGCATTTCCAAGATCGCTTTCCGGTACAGCTACACTAATTGAAGTGTACTATTTTCTCACAAATGACGTCAGGGCATGTGCCATTTGGTATATAAAAAGTATATCTGAGCACTAACTTCACCTGGCTCACATTTGTAACGCCGGGTATATTAATGGGGCCAGTGAAATATAATTTACCGGAAAAAAAAGTATTAAAGGCGATGTTGGGGGGGAAATTATTAAAAAACCAAAACCCACTTCCCATGTACCAAATAGCTTCCGCATTGAACCCTGCAACCATCTGCCATGACGTATAGGTGTAACCGAGCATATTGGGCTTTATGTTGGCTGAAGATACCGCATTTCCGTTGAGCGTGATCTCCATGATCTGCACTCTCACTTTCTTAATTTGTATGGCCGGCGGCGCGACAGCGAAGTAGTCATCGAACGTGACAATACCCGGGCCTGTTATGGTCAGTTTTCTTGCGGAGTCGACAATAAAGCCGCAGCATGGCGGTGCACAAATATTGCGCGTCAAACTGTCCCTGCATAACCCATTGTTCCATGAGAAAACCAACTTTATTGAATTAGAGCCGCAGGCATACATTGGCACATTCAGCAAGAGGCCGTTAGCTGAATAGTTAAATGTGTTGGTAACAACAGTATTTGCCGGCAGGACGGTGTACGTATATGTGACCACATCACCGGTTGACAGAGCGGGGTTTAATCTAAACCTGTATTTACCCGAAGATAAACAGGTATCCGGGTTGGCTAAATGATGACCGAGGGTATCATATATCTCGATCGTGTGGGGCGCACAGCAAGCCACGTTGATGTATGACACGCAACTGTCGCAGACCTGTGCACCGCATTTTACGGTAAACAGAATCTTATAAACCCCGCATGGATGCAATGCATTGGGATCATTGAGTGAAACGGTATTGCCGGTTGTGGTTGTGAATGTACCGTCGGGCGCGTAAATAAGTGTGGTGTAGGCAGGGGTGCAGCCTGGCAGGCTACAGGCATGGGTGGCATGAATATTGGTAAAAACATCTGTCTCAGTTGCCTGTATGGTATCTCCGCACAGCCGGGCGTCATGGGCGCCATTTTTATAAAATCCAACTTTAGTCCATCCGGCAATACATTCACAACATTTTATCCTGAAGTAGAATGTACAACTGTCGCAGACATGAATGCCGCAAGTGGCTTTAAATACGACTTTATACCAACCGCAGGGCAGCGGAGGACGCAAATGGCTATTTAACGTGTCAATTGTAAGTCCAGGCCGGGTAGTGAGCAATGAGCCATCCGGCTTGTAAACCGTGACAGAGGTGGTGGTGGGGCAACTGAGAGATATACAAGCATGATGAGTTGTAAATGATATCTCGCTCAACGGGTCGATGCTCACACTGTCACCGCAAGCTGCATCATGGATCTGTCCCCAACCACCAGTGCTTACGGTATAGGCCAGTGCGCCCCATGGGCCGCACGCGCAGGTGTCGCAACTGACGTTGACATTGAGCAGGCAACTGTCGCATGTATATGTGCCGCATGTTGCCTTGAATACAACCCTGTACACACCGCAGGGAAGCGGTGTTCCGGTCAAGGTTGCAGAAGACCCCAACCCTGATGTACGGACAGTACCGTCCGGGTTGTAGATGGTCGTCGTATTAATCGCCAGACACGGGCCCACATTTACACAATGGTGGTGCGTTGTAAAGATGATAGAATTCATACGGTTTGCCTGTATTGTGTCGTGGCAATGGGCCGATATCATGGGCTGACTGGCGATCCAGCAACTAATAGTGCTGTCCCAGGCGCCGCATGAACAGCTTTGGCAAATCACATTGACTTTTACCACACAACTGTCGCAGGTATGAGTACCGCAGGTAGCGTTAAATACTATTCTGTATGTTCCGCATACAAGCGAACCACCCAAAGTAACGGTGAGGCCGGAAACTGAGTTCAGCACAGAGCCATCGGGCTTGTATATAGTTGATGAGGTGACCGCAGGACAGCTATTGGGAACGCAGGAATGGTGATTTACAAAAGTCAGCGGCCCGATCATCGCCTGGCTTATGTTAATGGTAGTGTCGCAGGCTATTGTTCTAACAACCGGGTGACCGGGTATACCGGGAACAGAATAGGTTACAGGTCCCCACAGCGCTCCACAACTGCAGGTATCGCAACTTACGTTGATGTAGAAGGTGCAGCTGTCACACAGATGAGGGCCACATTTGCCTTTGAATACAATTTTGTAAAGTCCACAGGGATGTGGGGTATTGGGGTTATTGAACGAAGTAGTATTAGTGAAGGTAGTGCTATAAACCGTGCCGTCAGGGTAATATATCCTGATACCGTCGTTGGGGTTGCATGTTGACGGGCTGCAGGAATGGGAGTTATGGATATTTGTAAACACATCGGATCGTGATGCCTGGAGGGTATCGCCACAATGGGCGTACATGGTAGCGCCCCCGTTTTTTACATAGTGTACGGTGTCCCACAGACCGCAGCTACAGCAGTCGCCTACTATGAAAACACTGCAAGGCGGACAACTGATCACTGCGTTGCTCATGGAGATACAATTCGGGTGAATGGTTAGCTTGAATGAGTCGCAAGTGATATGAAAGTGCCCTTCAAAGAGGCTTGCGTAGCCCAGACCAGTAAACACAGCTACTCCTGTTGTCAAGTCGACGAGATCGTACGTGTTCATATTAAAAAACGGCTTGCAGCTACCATTACAGCCAAAACCAGAGGGTACTGAAACCCCGGATCCCTCCGGAACATGTATAACGCTGCCGCAGGTGGTGGTGATGCCTTCCACGACAATTGCCGTTGGAGGTATGCACTGGCATGAATCCTGCGGGCAATCTATTTTAATAAAAATATTGCAATCGGGGCAGGGAGTAGCCGGCAGGCCGGGTTGTATACAATTGTGATGTATGGTGAGCATAAAGGAGTCACAACTGTTGAACTGGGTTTCTTCGACATTTCCCTCATTTCCCCATGCCAAAACAGTCGCCGACGTGGTAAGATCAGTTATGGAGTAAGACACAGAGTCGCCGCAGCCACCTGAGCACGTATAAACACTTGTAGGCAATATCCGTGACCCTTTTGCGAGATGTATAAGGCTACCACAGTTGGCGGTCTGCGATGTGGCCGGGCCGGTGAACGTACCATCAGCATGATAATCGTAGGTCAAAGTGCTATTGGCATTGCAGGTGCAGGGGGGGCAATCGACCGTAAAATAGATATCGCAAGTGAGGCAGGGATTCGCAGCCTGACCAGACTGAACACAGTTATGATAAATAGTGAGTTTATAATCGTGGCACTGATCAAACGGGATCTCTATGACGTTTCCGGCGTTTCCCCAGGTCAGCAATGTGGCTGACGTTGTCAGGTCTGTAATCTTATAGGAAACTGAGTCACTACAGCCGCCAGAACATGTGTATGTGCTTGTCGGGAGTATCCTCGCTCCTTTTGCAATGTGAATATGATCGTCGCAATTAACGGTCTGGGAAACAGAACTCCCTCCAAAAGAGCCATCGGCGTGATAGTCATAGGTAAGTGTTGTATTAGCATCGCACGTGCAGGAACAAGTCTGGGGCAGATTAACCAGCACGGTAGCAACATACTGAGTGCTGTTGCTAAAATTAAATGTGTATGCCAGGGATACCGGGCTGGGTGTAGGATGTACAAATGTTATGTCAAGGGTTGAAACATTAAGAACCCCCGGCGCTATCGGGAGCGCGGGTACAGTAGGTGTTGTGGACGCATCGAGGGTGAAACCCACGCCGGCTACCGACCACGAGTCGATCGTCCACGACGATGGATTATTAATGATCTGCGTAATTGAGTAGCCGGGGGTGCCATCGTTCAAATGGCCGTGACAGGCAATCGATACATTTGCGTTCGGATACAGGATGTCCTTTTGAGTTCCGGAAAATCCGTTCGCGACACTAAACACAAAAGTTTCGGAACGCTCTTTCTCGGTTATCGACTGGCCATTTTCGTTGGTGGCTGTTATGTACCACGCATACCGTTTGCCCGGCTCTAGCGGAACAAGATCGGGTGTGTACCTTACAGACTGCCTGTTCTTTACAGTTATATCAAACACCGGACTGCCATTGACCGCTTCTGCATAAGTCTGGCCGGCGAATATTTCAAACCCCTTTACCTCGTATTCCACGATACCCTGATAGGCGGGCGCCGTGACCCATTGGAAATTGAGCGTATGTGCCTCTGTGGGCGTTACAGTAGCTGTATTTACAGGGGATACTACTGTTAAAGTATACTCTGTAACATTAAAAGTTTTGCATTGAGCAACGGTGAGATCGGAGCCGGTTTTCACATCGACGAGTTTGGTACAGAACTGGAATAGACCGGGAGGAACCTTGCCGGACGTGATAACATCGTTGACATTGAATTTACCGTAGTAGTTAACCGCATTTACCGGGTAAAACTCCTCGGCGCTCACACGCAAAGTGCCGCCCGCATTCACGGTTGTCACGGGCATTTTATTTACATCAGTTTTGGCAACAAGTGTCCCTTCATAATATAGTTCCGTTTCCACTTTGAAATCCCTGTCGGATTTTCCTGTATTAATGATCGTGAGCATTGCGGCCTGCCTGCCAGATTTCCAATCGCTAATGAATTGGGAATTGCTTGTAAACGATAAATTAACTTTAAGATCTGACTGGGCATAAAGTGCGCATCCGAGCATGGAAAACACCAGAATCAAAACGCAACGAATATTATAGTGGGTGTGCATAACGTCTATAATTTGTAGATTAATGAAGTCCTCAGCAAGTCTTCGGTGAAATTGTAGTTCGGGTTAGTTTTTCCGCCTTTATAATCGTTGACAGATGCATTCAGACTTAAGCTCAGGTCTTTGCGGATCTTGTAGCGCGCGCCAAAGGTGGTAAGCAATTGCGTTGCGGGATCTTTATTGTCGAGCAATGCGTTGGAGACTGTTTCGCCCGCAGTAAGGTTGAGCTTATTTTTCAAGAATCCGTAACCGAACGTGACGCCGGCCGAGTTAATGGTAACTGTTCCGGTCTGCAGCTTATTGCTGAAGCTGCTGACCACGAGCGTTGTTGTAAACGGATTTCCCGTAAATCCCAGGTTGTAAATGAACATACCTGAATTGGAATTATTATTGTTCAGACTTCCGCTTACGACGTTGTAGTCGGTAAATTTATCATGCCCATAAGAAAAAGAAAAAACGTTGATGGTATTGCCGAGGCTCAGTGTATAGCTTGGATTGAAGCTGTAGGACATTGTGACCATTTGAATCCTGAAGGAATCGTTTGTAACTGCATTGCGAAAACCGAAATTCGAGAAGTTGCCAGAGAGATTCAAGTCGTTTGTGACCTGTGCGCTTATATTGGCGTACCCGATGGCCTGAGTCGCGGTGCTGCCATGCGTATGAGAGAGATTGTTGATCCTCTCCCCTCCTCCGCCGGTTATATTTAGTTTGTGTTTGAACAGTGAAAAGTGCGGATCGATAGTCACTTCCAGCCTGTCGGTTTGCATAAACGGGTAGCCGAGGGGAACAAAGCCGTCGCCAATATATTTCCCTGTTGCCTTGATGCCAAATTCCCGGCCGTCTTTGCCCAGCGTAAGCATCGCCGCACCATCGGAACGTGTCGACTCCCGGCTGATAAAGATATCATCGGGCACAGGTACAGCCGCGTCTGTAACCTTTCTTGAGCGAACATCCCTGCTGAACAGAGAGCCCGCAACCTCCCCCTTTATATAAAACTTCATCGGGAGCAATATCTTATAGTCCAGCGAGAGCATCAGGCCGTTTGCGGGGAGCGTATTCTGGGGAACAACTTTCAGGCTATTGACATCGTCGATGGCGTAACCACTTAACAGATATATATGAGACGAGTCCTCCTTCCCATAGCCAATTTTACCTGAATACAGTGTCCTTTTGTAGGCACCCAGGATGTGATGAGTGGTATCTTCCTCAATCGGCTGCTGAGATATTCCGCCAAAAAACTCGAAACGAAATTTTCCGGGAGTAAGGCGCAGACCAGCACCAAAGACCGGCTGATCTCCAAACGTGAGTTCGGAATAATGCGGTATCTGGGTACCTAATAAGAGTTGAAGCCATTTGTACTTAGGAGCTATGCCAACCTGATTGATGGGATTTTGCAAGAACTGGCCGAAGTTCCGGTAACGGGAAACGGGAGTAACGATGCTGCTGCTCTGGGAACTGATATTGATGACAACGGGCAGGGAAAAGTCGCCATAGGTAATAGTTGGGCTACAAACTAACCGATACAATTCGGAAGGCCTGCGAGGCGCGATGGCCGAGTCGGAATTCATTTTGTAGAAATCTGCATAAAGCCCGATGGTGCCTGTAACAGCGAGACTGGAGGTTTGGGCCGAAGTAAAAACCGGACAAATAACAGCGATGAAAATAAGGCATATAATTGGTCTCATGTGCAAGATCGATAAAAGCAATAGTATATGTACAGCAACTTACTTGCCTAAGTCGTCTTTCCGAAGCATAAATGAGGGAACGGTATGAATAATTAAGGCAACGGTATAACGAATTGTTAAGCGATGTCGGCAGGGAGGGTAATTTCAACTTTGGTACCCCTATTTTCCTGCCCGGGGAATGCGTCGCATATATGTAAGCAGAGTTTACGATGAAATATCTTCCCCAGGAGGTCTATCCGGTGCAGGGTCATCTTCATCCCTTTGCTTGTATGAGATTTTATGCCACTGGAGTCGCCCCGTCCCTTAACGGGCATGCCGACACCATTATCGGTTATCGCTATCTTCATCATGTTGCCCGGCTGCCTTTGAATTTCCAGTTGGACATGACCGTTTCCTTTTATCGGAAGTATTCCATGCCACAACGCATTTTCAATGAAGGGCTGAAGCATCATGACAGGAATCAACGTTTCATCAGTATCGATATCAGGATCTATTCTCACGGTGTAAGTAAGCCTTTCCCCAAAGCGAAGGCGCTCGAGCGAGAGGTATAAACTCAGGTATTCGACCTCATCATCGATCGAAATATATCTTTTCGCGGAGATATCGAGGTTCATGCGTATCAATTTTGCAAAGTCGGACAAATACAGATTTGCCGCCAGCTTGTCATTGTTGTTTATATAGTGCTGAATAGAGTTCATCACGTTGAAGACGAAATGCGGATTCATCATAGCCTGAAGCGCCTGTTGCTCGAGGTTAATTATCTGTTCTTCGATTTTGAGTTGTGCATTTCTCTTTTTTAAAGCCTGTCTTACGAAGAGCTGCGCTGTCGCTGAAAAAAACAATATCAGCATTATGACATAAAAAGCAAATGCCCAGTAAGTTTTCCAGAATGGCGGCCTGATAGTAAACGCGAATGACCTCGCATCGCTCCACGCCCCATGCAGTACTCCGGCCTCAAGCTGAAAATTACAATCACCCGATGGCAATGACGGAAAATCGAGAGCAGTATTCTTTGTTTCCATCCATGTATCACCGGTATGGAGGCGGTACCGATAGTGTACGTCGTTTGCCGACCTATAAGAAATGCCTATGTACTCAAAATGCAGGGAATTCTGCCTATAGCTTAACATGCAAGTACCTCCAATTGCCAGAACAGAATCGTTACTCTTCACTTTCGTAATGTAAACCGGCAAGGCTCCGGAAGCGCGATCTATAGCTTTCGCGTTAATGATCGTTAACCCTCCAGAAGTTGCCACACATATATCGGAATCGTCGACGCAGATGTCATTGATATCGTTGGAGGCAAGACCATTGTGCGTATTAAATTGACGGATGGAGGCAACACGGCCTTTGCTGTACCTAAAACAAGTGACCCCACCCAATGTGGCAATGTACACGTCATCTTTATGAACAAAGACCCGCCTGCAGATATTATGAGCAAGGCCATCTTTTTCTGCAAATACCGCCAAGACCGAATCGTTCTTGAAAAACAACACCCCTTGACCGCGAGTTGCCAATATTAAAGTGGAATCGGCGGTTTGCGAAATACTGATTATCCTCTCTGTAATAAACTTGTTTATGCCGGAATGACTTATGGTTCTTTTGCCGTCGAAACTGTAAAGTCCGGAAGAAGTGCTGTACCATAGTACGTTGTTCCTGTCGGCGAAAACACTGTACCTTCTCGTATTTTGACCGTCTGTCATTTCTAACGGGCATATGTGCCAGTCCTTATTGAACAATGCTGTATCTGTGTATACTGATGAGGTAGAACAGAGTGCCAAGCCGTTTTTATATGAGCAAATGTCTTTGACCGGCATATGATCGGATATTATACCTCCCAAGCCCTTGAAGCCTAAGTAGCGTTTTGTATTCTGACGCACATTCAAACGGACGATACCGCAATCCGATCCAAAAAAAATTCCGTTAGCGCCTGCAAATATCCTTAGCACCCGATCGTAACTTAAATTTTCGTTGTTTATGAGGATGGTGCTAACCCCAGTCGAGCTTATTACACAAATCCTGCCCTTTGCCATCCCTGCGTAAATATTGCCCTTACTGTCTTTTGCGACCGAGAAAACGTTATTGCTTTCGAGATCATTTGTGACGTTGTAGTTACGGGCAATTCCATACCACGGCTGCAGCATGTATATCCCATCATCTATGGTTCCAACCCATATGTTGCCTTCCCCGTCTTCGGTAAGCCGTGCTGCATTGATGTCTTTCAGATAGTGTTTGGGTGGTACCCTGCGATCGTTGTAATCGAAACAATACAAGCCCTTTCCTGCGGTTGACACCCACAGTTTACCACCTGCACTCAACAATAATGTATTTACTGTAACATTTTTCAGACTTTCATCGAAAGCGAACAAAAGTTCCTGTGCTGTATCTTTCTGACGTACGATCCCGTCATTGGCAGAAAACAAAATGCTGCCATCAGGCAGATATGCGCAGCCACTTCGGTCTTTCCTGGTATACTTCCCCTTAAACAGCACCTTGCTGTCGGGATCAAAACTGTAACCGCCGTTAGTTATATAAACTGCATTGCCGGAGTTATTTATTATCAGGCCCCCACTGAATGGTATTCTTTTTTCAAGATTCAAAGAAGAAATACTATCTCTATCTATGACGACATAATTTGACAGAGATGAAAACCACAGCCTTTGCAATTTGTCTTCGTAAAAGAACGTGAACGAATTCGCAACCGTCATTTTTTTTAAGAGGGGATCGTTTCCTGCGTTGAAAAATTTTCCATCCTTAAAATAGGATAACGTACCGCTCAATCCCAGAAACCAAATTCTTTGCCTGGAATCCATTGCAAGGGAAAGAATCTCATTTTCTGCAAGGCCGTCATTGAGTGTATAGTTTGTAAACTTTTTTCCATCAAAGCGTGACACCCCAGCCCTGGTGCACATCCAGATAAAACCTTGTGGATCCTGCAGGGCCTGATAAACTGTTACATCGGGGAGGCCGTCACTTACGGTCAAGTGCTTGATCAGCACCTCCTGGGCACAGGATACACTTCTGAAAGGCGATGATAACATCAAAAGCAGCAAGTAACCCAAACTGCGCAGCGCCTTCACGATCAGTGCAAAAAATGTTTTGCCTTATCCATCAGTTCCGCAGCCCTCCTTCTTGACACCGGCAATACATGTTCATCAGACATGATGGCGCTGATACCATTTTCAGTTGAGACTTTTCTTAAATGATGGAGGTTGATAATGCTTGACTTGTGGATACGAAAGAAACCAGAGTCATTCAGCAGGTCTTCGTATTCTTTCAGGGTTTTGGACACGACAATCTTCTGCTTTTTATTTAAGTAAAAAGACGTGTAATTATTTTCTCCTTCGAGATACAAAACGTCATCGATATCTACGATATTATATCCCTGAGTATCCGGCAACGTTATCTGCTTAATAATGCTGGGAAACCTGAGCATATTTACAAGGTTTCCGACGGCGACGCTGTAGCTGTGATTTATTTTTCGTTCCCTTATTCCCTGTATATACAATAGTTTTTCCTCCACAACTCTCAACTCATTGATGTCGACCGGTTTTAGCAGAAAGTCGACGGCGGAGGCTTTAATTGCATTTATTGCATATTTCTCGTGCGCAGTTACAAAGACAATCAAGGGGATAAATTGCAGCATATTCAGCAGTTCAAAACCATTCTTCCTCGGCATAGTTATGTCGAGAAATAATACATCCGGCTTCAGATCATTGATCAGCATCGCGGCGGAATCTGCACCGGTGGCGGTAGCGTTGACGGCAATACTGTGACAGTATGTATTTATTAATTCCTTTAAATTTTCTATCGCTTTATATTCATCATCAACTATAACTGCATTAAGATATTTTTTATGGGGCATATTTCCATTGGACTATAGTTACCCTAAATATAATATTCCTGCGGCTATAAATAGAGCTATTCTTTAAATAATAGGTTAAAGGCAAACCGGCAGGACGCGTAGGGAAAATCATAAAGCAAAAAAACTAACCTACAGAAGAACTTGCCCACACAGACGCAAGTAAAAGTTAATATATAAACAGGCTCTACAGCAAATAATATATACTAGCAAAGCATTCGCGGTAATATTCAGCCCCCCCCCCCCCCTTGCGCGGCGGGAAGCGATGTTGCCTGCTTAAAAACTTCAACAAATTGCCTCCCGGTATCATTCATGGGAAGCATCAATTATTTCCGGCCCGGG
>CAYNGS010000015.1:0-15026 GCA_964396625.1 uncultured Flavipsychrobacter sp. | reverse complement strand
AAGGTTATTAAACTGCGCTATCTGATAGTAGTACTTACTGTCTCCATATTCGCGATAACAGAGTAATGGCAACGTATCTCCATCTATTACCGTGTACACATGCGTGAGGTCGGGCGACTTCTTCTTTTCAATCAGATTAAGCTTCGTCTTATCGATAACACTGATAAACGTACAGTCGGCCTCAGCCCGCAGTGGGTAGCCGTCCGGCTTAAATAACTTGAAAGTAAGCGTCATGCTCTGGAGGCGGCAATTATAATGCAAGGCGCCCCAACGCAACTGAACATACCGCGGCTGGTGAATGTCGCCATCGAGATTATAGACCACTTTCTTGAACTTCGTTATCTCTTCGCCTACATCCTTCTTCGCCGAATCTCCTAAAATAGAAGGAGTAATGTTTATTCCTCCCGGGCCACCACCTGAGCGTATAACACCGGTGCCATCGAACAAAAATTTAAATGTCATTTTTTGTCCGGCCACCTGGTTAAAATTGGGTGCGGCGGCGGTATTGCCGGGAGCAGTAGTGTCGTTTGTAATTACTTCGTATGAGATCGCATAGGTGTCGGGATTTACAAGCACATCATACTCGTCGAGGTATGGCTCGCTAAAATCGGCACCACTGTATGCGAAGATCTGCATCTTCTGTAACTGTCCTGTCGCCATTATTATCGTTCATTTTTTAGTTCAAGCGCCTTCAAAACACGCTCCACGCATTCCGCAATAATACTTTCAGTGTCCTGGGCCTGCACCGGGGCTGCTTTCGGACTTTTACTGTTATTATCCTCCACATTTACCTTAATTGATATTTCCCGTATCTCTATAGGCATAACTACCAGTTCGAATGTTTATTGATCAGGGTACGGATATACTTTTATTCTCGGTCACATCGGGGGTAAGGCTATCTGCTATAACTGCCGACAAATTCATGCTCTTGTAGTACTCATACCGAAGCGTAAGCGTCTCTATCACCACCTGGCTCTGTTCTGCATTGAAGGGTGACAGATCATACTTGATAGGTATGGCGTTTACCACATACCAGGACGAGACCGGCAAGTGATTTTCGTCGAGCAGGGAAACGAGGAGATTCACAGGGGAATAATTGTAATTCTCCAACGCATCCAAACACCATGCGGTAAGACCAGATACCAGGCCCATACCACGCTTCAGCACGAGGTCGGCATATTTGTTGCGTCCCGGAAGCCGGTGAACGAAGCGGTTCTCACCGCCCTCGTTATAGGTCTCGAGGTTCACGTCAACAGTTAGTCCGGTAACCTCCTGAAAACGAAGATCATTGGGCACCTGTGGAAAAAGCTCGAATGTAACGAGAAAGTGAAAACCGGTCAGCGGATATTCGAACATGCACTAATCGTTTTGTATGGTTAAACCTTCGTGCGCCAGTTCCAGCGATTCAATCGCTACCTCATTCCCGTCGGCCTTCAGATCGGTAGATGTGATCTTTGTAGGCCAGGCATTCTTTATTTTCCAAACGACCACGGGTGCGAGGGTCTCATCGAGCAAACTGATGATGATGTCCCTGCGCTCAACCGTATTCATATTGATCGTGTTGAACCAGGTATAGTAGTCATTGTCTGACTTAAAGATGCCGCGTTTCAGGGTGATATTGCTGAACTTGCGCTGGCCCGGCATTTTAATTTTATGGTATTCAGGGCTGGATCCCTCGCGGTACTCGATTATATCGTTTGTAATGTCGAGGCCGCTTGCTTCCGTGAAGCCTATACGGGTTCCACCCCAATCTACCTGGAAGTGAAACTTTGGTAATGGATAATTTGCCATGATATCTATTTTTTAGTTTTTTGAAAAATGTTTGGTTGTTTTTGAATATTGCTCAGTTAAAAAAACTTATGGCTGCTGTTGGATCTGTGAGAAACGGAGTATGATAAATTCGGCGGGGCGAACAGGCGCCATTCCGACTTCTACTATCAGTTTGCCGTCCAGTATATCCTGGAAAGTCATGGTCTGCCCCAGCCCGACCTTCACGTAAAAGGCGGTCTCCGGTTTGGAACCCGCAAGTGCTCCGAGCCTCCACAAGCCAGTGAGATAATTCTCTATCATTGCCCTCAGCCTTACCCATGTTCTGCCGTCATTGGGCTCAAATACAAACTGGAATGCGGCGCGCTTTACCGATTCTTCAACCATGATGTAGAAGCGACGCACAGGAATATACTTCCAGTCGTTATCATTGCCCGCGAGGGTACGAGCACCCCACACCAGGACCCCTTTGCCTGTAAACGACCGGATGGCATTCACCGATTTGCCAGCATTTGTATCAATATTTAAATCTTCCTGCATATTGTCGTCAATATTCACCATCGGCTCAATAACAGTATTGAGGCTAACGTTAGCCGGGGCCTTCCATACACCTCTTGTGCCATCGACGGATGCATATATACCCGCTATCGCGCCACTTGGCGGCACTACGATCCCCTCGTTGCTGATGGCAGTGCTGATATTAGCATATACAGCGTTCGATGAAATCAGCAGGGCTTCGATATTGTTCAGAATGTCGTCGGTTACGGTAAGTGTTCCTGTCAATGTTATCGTACTACCGCCAGTACCCGGTGCTGCAGTGAGCGCAATGACCGCGCCAGTTGGTACAGCTGCGTAACCAGAGGAAATAGACGATGACAACTTGGTGGCTATTATTGATGCGGTGTCACCTGCCTTGGAAGTGTAAACCGCAATGGGCGTTCCATTAGCCAATAGTGTATATACACCCTGTGCATTAATGTTTATTGTGGCGCTGCATGTTCCAAGCACTTCGGCCGCCGCTGTAACGCCACCGCCGAAACCAGTGGCAGTAACGGTGCTGGTACCAGTGATGAGGCAGGAAAGGACAATGGTGTTAGCGGCAGCGCCGGAACCGGCCGGAGCAAAAACGGTCACTGTTGTACCCGCAACAGACGCAGTGTAGCCGCCAATAGTGACCAACGGAGCCAGTGCCAACGCCACGGTAGCCGGAGTGTCTGCTGCCAAAACCGTATAAGATGTGCTGATGGACGTTCCATTCTGTTGTATAACCAGCTTATCGCCGGCAACAACGGTATTTATCACAAGCGTACCTTTAGCTTTTGTTTCGGCTACTGCAGCCGAGCCAGCCGAAAAAGTGACCGACGCTACTGACAAAGGGTTTGGAGGTGTTGCCTGATTGGCGATAGCAGCATCAAGCTGGGTCAGGAACGGACTGCTGATAATTGTGTTCAGTTGAATTTCAGGGCTTGTAGTTCCTGTCTTGTAAAACTTCATACTACCATAATGAATGGTGTATTGCAGGCTTGAGCGCAGCCACGGATAGTAGGCAGCACCATAACTGAGGTTGGAAGTACCTACTCCGTCCCTGAATTTGTCAATGACATCTGTGGCATCGTATGTCCGGTCCTGGTCTCCGTTTCTTACATCCATAATGGTAAAACGGTCCTGCAGCGCACCGCATTGATTGAGCGCCGTAACCATCACATTATTGAACTGGCTTTCACCGAGCATGACCGCATCCGGCACCACGATCAGCGTTGGCTCATCCTGTTTTTGGAGCACATCGAAGCACCTTATTTCACCGGCCTTAATAAAGTCGTCGATACTTGCTGAGCCATCATTTTTATATGCCCCCACCGAGATGATGTAACAATTGATACCCCCGTGATTGAAAAACATGCAAAGCGAATTAAACATCTGGTACGTAGGAACGATGGACACCGAGCTCACGCTGCCATCATCGTTTAAATAAACGTCCGCACCAAGATTATCGGGCCCGCTTCCGAAGTACTGGACATACTGTACCAGCGAAGAAATGCGCACAGCCTGGTTGGTAACGTCCTTACCGCTAACCATGGCCGTTTGGGTATACCCGATAAACGCCGGAACCGCAGTTGCCACCTGCGCTACGGATGGCGGGAACGATGGTATCTCGTTCACATAAACCCCTGGGGTTGCTAAAGCGCTTTCATTGATTTGAGACATAATTATGGTTGTTTTATATTGTTAATAATTCAAATAAATTTCTGAGTATAAAAAAGGGTCGTTGATGTCTGTTCCTTTGGCAAGGCCATGAATGGGCGGACATGGTATAGGGTTTGCGATTTCTTTCACCCCGTTCAATAATTTAAGTTTCAGCGGAGTGTCGCTCAACGGAATTGGGGTATCGGAAATAATATTCCCTGAAACAATACTGAACGTAACTTTTTTCGTTGGGTCGGTATTAGTATCGGTGATGCTTCTGCCGGTAACTGCCGGTAAAAAATACTTCCATTTAGTAGCCCTGTTCAAAAAACAGATCGAATAAACCGGCGCCAATAATGCGTTCATTGCGCCCAGAAGCTGGTACCCTACCGGTACTGCCGCTGTGTTGAAAATATCCACCTGGCCATAAATGTTCTTCCCTTTTATTTCGTCAGCAACTGTGGGCGCGGTGGGCAACAAATCCTTTGATGTGACATAGCGGTTAGCATCGACAGGCCTCCAATAAGCAGTTTTATCAACTGCCTGGGACGTAGCAGACTTGTTTACCTGTATCGACTCATAAACCACTCCAGCCGAGACAACAAGGTCGCCGGGGTAATAATCTTTTGCGCTGCTGTATGGATCCATGGTCTGCGACAAAAAATTTCTGCTGTTACCGATATTGTTATTAAGATTTGAGAAATAGAATAGTTTCTGCTGCCCGGCTGTGGAAGGAATATTTGTATAGTTACTAAACAGCGGATTGCCGCAACTGATAAAAAAAGTAAATTGTGTGGTTGTGTCGGGCACCACTAAAGGACTCGCTCCACCTGTTTGAATCCCGACATATAAAGTATTGGCCAACTGCTTCCATACCATTTTATATCCATTCAGCACCTGCGCTGTTTGCACAGACGGCATGAAAGTAAAATCAGGACACACTTCGTCGTGATAATACTCGTGTAGTATCTGTACCGTAAAAAGGATATCGAAATCTATGTCAATCATTGTCCCGACAACGTTTTAGCATCATCAATTGATATTTTCTTAACAAATGGAACGGTACCCTGAGCAAAATCTTCGGTGATAGTAAGCAATCGAACCTTGTAAAGCACTGAGGGGAGATACTTTGCCCCGAGCACGCCCCACAAATTATTAAGGTCCTGAAACGAAAGCGTTCTCAGATCAAATATCAGTTCTTCAATTCCCGCATCGGCCATGGCCGGTGAGTTCTCTGGTGTAAAGACATTCTGATGCTGGAAGAACTGTATGACAAAGGATATAAGATTTAACCCATCAAGGTAGTTATCGCCTGAATTTGCAGAGCTGAAATTTGACGCAAACAGAACATACAAATTAAGGTAAACAGGCGGCTTCTGATACGCCGGTTTCACGGGGTTATTTGAATATATCCTTGTGTCGTTAACCTTGTAAACACGGTCTTCTTCGATGTTTACGAGCGACATAATTATCTTTCCTTTAGGTATATCATCGGTAGCATTATCTATTTCGGAAATATTACAAGGCAGCACCCAATCTCCATCGGCAGAAGGGCCTGTAACTTTCGTATTCAGATACGGAGTCAGGTGGTTATTTATCAATATATCAAACACTTCCTTGATCATAAAAAAACAGATATGGATTTGAAATGTAGCAACAATTAATTAAATAATGAAGCAAATCTTAATTTTAATAGAAAAGTAATTTAAAAATAATTCCCTTCACCACCTCTGAACATATCAGTAGATTGATACAAAAGATCACTTATGCATTTCCCACACAACGCAAGTCTGATATATCGGTTTATTGCATAAAATTAGCAACAGCCTACCGCTTTACTCACCGTTTAATAACGGTATTTTCAGACCGTTATTAAACGGTAAAAAGTCAAAGACTATACCGATTTGAGATGAAAGCAGCGAAGTAACTCGGAGAATTATGAAAAGTCTTTCAGTCTATTGTTCAAAATAGGCGATTGTAGAGAGCAGCGCGTTTGCATCCTGCCGGGAGTCTAAACGGGTATGCTGAATGATAACCGGAACGTCTGCCATGAAAACACTAGAATATGGAGTGCCAAAGGGAAC
This sequence comes from uncultured Flavipsychrobacter sp., assembly GCA_964396625.1. Lineage (GTDB taxonomy): Bacteria > Bacteroidota > Bacteroidia > Chitinophagales > Chitinophagaceae > Nemorincola. The sequence goes on along the minus strand of CAYNGS010000015.1, from coordinate 8,991 downwards.
GGGTTGGGGATCTGAAAGGTCATTGAAACGAATGTGCCTGGTGCGTTGGGATTCTACCAGTAAATGATATGGGCCTATGGGCGGGCGATCGGTAAAATAGAGGGTCAGCTCAATATGCGCGTCCTGTGGCCCCGTATTTAATATGCAAGCAGCTTCATGACTCGTCAGATCAGGAGCAGGTCCGTTGCTCCACGCTGGGATGTAACCTTCGGGAATAGCCCATATTCTCTTTCCAAGCAGCATATCTTTCTAATTTTAATCGTCCAACTTTTCCACTTATTTATTGTCGTTTTTATTCAACAAATCCTTTCCTTTAATACCACTCTGCAGGACCTGGGCAAGATGAAGGGCTTTCCGATCGGTTTGCTGCGCGATCTGCTCCCTGCAACTGAAGCCATCGGCGATCAGTATGGTTTCCTTTTCAGCATTCCTTACGGCGGGCAGTAATTTCAACTCACCTACTTTGACCGATACATCATAGTGTTCTCCGGCTTCATAGCCGAAATAGCCGGCCATACCACAACAGCCTGAGTCCAGCACTGTGAAATCGAGACCTGTTTTTTTAAGTAGGTCATTGTCGGCCGCAGCCTTCATAATAGCCTTGTGATGGCAGTGGCCATGAACCAATGCCTTGCCATTAAGCTGCGGTATGTTGAAGCCGGGCGCCTTCTGATGCAGAAATTCGGCAAGGGTAAACGTTTGCGATCTAAGGCGCTCAGCGGTAGGATTGCCAGGGAAAAGATTTAGCATTTCATCCCTGAACACGGCGACGCAACTTGGTTCCAGGCCCACGACCGGCACGCCCGCTTCTATGTCGTGACGAAGTGCGTCTAATATTTGCAGCAACAGCTTTTTCGCAGTTTTGAGCATTCCAAAATCGTATAATGGCCGGCCACAACACAACATCTGTTTTGGTACCATCACTTCGAAACCCGCTGCTTCAAGCACGTCAACTCCGGCGATCAATGTTTCGGGCAGAAAAAAATTGTTGAACGTGTCTGCCCAAAGTATCACTTTTTGTTTACCGGGAATAGTCGTTTCCGGCCTCCGTCTGAACCAGTCTCTGAACGTGGTGCCGGCAAACTCGGGAAGAACACGCTGTTTTGCTATCCCGGCAATCTTTTTAAACAGGTTGGCCAGCAATGGTGTGTGTGTAACAAAATTCACCACTGCCGGCATTTTGGAGGCGATCCGCGCCCACCAGTATATCCAGCCAAATGCATAGGCTGTGCGGGGGCGCAACCTGCCTTTGTAATAGTGCGACAAAAATTCAGATTTATAGGTTGCCATGTCCACATTTACCGGACAGTCGCCTTTGCACCCCTTACAGGCCAGGCACAGATCAAGCGACTCTTTCACATGCTCGTCTTTCCATCCGTGGCCTACATCTCCCATCAACATTTCGAACAGCATCCTTGCCCGGCCGCGGGTAGAATGTTTTTCTTCGTTGGTAACGCGGTAGCTGGGACACATCGTTCCGCCTTCCGCACGACGACATTCGCCAACGCCCACGCAACGCGTCATAGCAAAAGCGAAACTGTTCTTTTCCTCCGGATACTTAAAATGAGTTTCCGGTTCTAGGGGTTTATAACGTACACCAGTTCTCAGATTGGTGAGCTGACCATAAGGCTCTATCATTTTGCCCGGATTCATTTTCCAGCCGGGATCCCAAATTTCTTTAAACTCGCGAAAGGCCTCCATCAATTCCGGACCGAACATAATGTCGAGCAGGTCAGCCTTTGATTGCCCATCGCCATGTTCCCCGGATATAGAGCCACCATATCTGACAACAAGGTGTGCCGCCTCTATTGTAAACCGTTTGTACGTCTGCAAACCCTCTTCGGTTAGCAGGTCGAACGGGACACGGCAGTGAACGCACCCCTGTCCGAAGTGGCCATATAGTGCGGGGTTCCATCCATATTTGTTAAATAGTTTTTTCAGGTCGGTGAGGTATTCGCCCACTCTTTCGGGCGGCACCGCCGAATCTTCCCATCCTTCCTCAGTGGTAGGTTCGCCTGGCACCCAGGCCGTAGCGCCAAGTCCTGATTTCCGCACATCCCATAACATTTTTTCCTGCACAGGGTCATCAAACAAATTCATTTCTGGAGGATGCGCTCCTTTTCCAAGCTCCGCCATCATGTTCTTTGCGATCGTGTCCGCCTCTTCTTTAGAATCTGCTCCAAACTCCACCAGCAGCCACGCTTTTCCTTTTGGCAGTAATGGCAGATCTTCCACATTGAGGTTCTTCTTTTTCATGTACCCAATCAGTAAGTCATCTATTCCCTCCAGGCCTATTGGCTTGAACTTCAGAATATCCATCACCAGCTTACCAGCGGTATACAGATCTGAAAAACCAAGTACAGCAAGGCTTCTTGCTTTAGGATTTGGCATCAACTTCAGGGTAGCATCAAGTATAGTGACACAAGTACTTTCTGTGCCGATGAGCGCTGCGGCGATATTAAATCCGTTCTCGGGGAGCAACGCCGGCAGATTATACCCGGACACTCTGCGGGGTATATTAGGAAACTTCGTGCGAATGAGATGTTCATATTTATCGCGCAGGTCGCGCATCTTCCGGTATATCTCTGCCTTTCTGCCGCCCTCACCAATTATTTCGTGATACGCTTCATCTGAAGTAGGGCCCACTTCCATCTTGATTCCGTCATAGGTAATTACGGTCATTTTCTCCGTATTGTCGGACATCCTGGCCCCGTAGCCATAAAATGCCGACATCACCGAGTGAGTACCGCAAGAGTTATTTCCCAACATGCCGCCGATCGCGCAATGATTATGAGTAGAAGGATCGGGACCAAATGTAAGGCCGAGTTTTTCAGTCTCAGTCTTCATATGGTCGAGCACGATACCCGGCTGAACCCGCACACGCTTGTTTCCCTCATCGATCTCCAACACTTTGTTGTAGTACTTCGACATATCCATTATCACGGCGACATTACAGGTTTGCCCGGCAAGGCTTGTGCCGCCGCCGCGCGACAGAATAGGCGATCCATACTTTCTGCAAATTGCAATTGTCTGAATGATATCAGGTTCATCTTTTGGAATTACAACTCCAAGTGGCACCTGCCGGTAATTGGAACTGTCAGTAGAATATAGTGCCCGGCTGCCTTCATCAAACCGTACCTCACCCGATACGGCCGACTTCAATTCCGCTTCCAGTGCATGAACATTGATGTTTTCCGCATAGGGAGATTTAAGGTAGTAGTTGACCGAAGGTGTACTATTGCTGTCACCCTTATTTTGGCGAACTGCTTCGATTATTTTTTCAAGATCGGATCCTGTTTCTGGCATGTATAACTGATTATACTTCGTATTTTTTAACATCGGCCTCCTTCAGCGTCAATCCAATGCCGGGCTTGTCGGGGTCTGGTCTTAAAACTCCGTTCACAGGCACCGGATTTCCATCGAAAAAGAGCGATTCTATTCTTGCATGATCATGAAAATATTCGGCGATATAAAACCCCGGAAGAGACAATGCTGCATGCAGGTGTTGCGCCGGTGCACAGTGCGATGAGTATTGCACCTGCCAAGCTTCACAAATGTGGCCAGCCTTAAGGAAGCCGGATATGCCCCCGCATCGCGTGGCATCGCCCTGCAGAATATCTACTGCCCCGGCCTGAAGCATAGCCTCAAAATATGGCAGGTTATAACCATACTCGCCAGCCGCGATGCTCATTGCGCCTGGAGCATGGTCTCTTATAAAATGTAAACCCCTGAGGTCATCAGACGGGACCGGCTCCTCGAACCATGATACGTTGTACGGTTCGAACTGGTATGCTTTCTCTATAGCTTGTTTTGCGGTATAGGCTCCATTGGCATCTGCAAACAACCCGGCATCCTGCCCTATCGCAGTTCTTGCAATTTTCACTCGCTCTACATCTTTTTCGATGTGTGTGCCGACCTTCATTTTAAAATGCCGAAAACCGTCGTCAGACCACGCCTTGAATTGCTGCTCCAATTGCGTGCTAGAATATGAAGTAAAGCCGCCGCTGCCATATAAAAGCATTTCCTCATTCGCCATTCCCAGCAACTGCACCAACGGAAGCCCAAGTATTTTTGCTTTCAGGTCCCACAGCGCATTATCGACCGCCGACACTGCCATCATCGCAATACCACAACTGCCGTTGTTCCGCACGGCGCGTATCATAGCCTGGTTAATGGCGGGGATATGCATGGCGTTTTTTCCGGTGATGAGCTGTCTCAATGTTCCATTGATCACTTCAGCAGCCGCAGCATGGGCGTAGGTGTAACCAAGCCCTGTTTTACCGCCGGCGTTAATTCGAACCAGTATCATGGTGGTACTATCCCATTCAATGGTGCCGTCAGCTTCGGGGAGATCCGTTGGTATCGTATAAACGGACACCGCTACGCCTTTTATTGCAACGGGTTCAAAAATTGCCTGTTCATTACTGTTGTCGCTCATTTGGCATGATGTGGGAGAAAACTTTCTACTGCATCTTTATATGTTTGCCTGATCATATCCCAGAGATCAGGATCACCCTTTAAAACCGATGACGCAAACATTTTTGCCTGCTTAAGGCTGATGTGCGGCGGAAGCGGTGGCACATTGGGGTCGGTATACGCTTCCAATACCACAGGCCGGTTCGCTTCGAACGCCCGCTCCAGCGCATCAACTATTTCATCCTCTTTATCTACTTTGATCCCTTCGAGGCCCAGCATCCGTGCATATTCCGCATAAGGAAAATCAGGAATATCCTGCGAACCTTCAAATTTCGAATCGCCCTCCATTACGCGCTGCTCCCATGTCACCTGGTTCAGATCGCGGTTGTTCAGCACCAGCACCATTAGCTGCGGATTACGCCACGTTTTCCAATACTTCGAAATGGTGATAAGCCCATTGTTCCCAAGCATCTGCATGGCGCCGTCTCCCACCAGTGCGATGGGCATACGATCAGGATAAGCAAATTTCGCGGCTATCGCGTACGGCACGCCAGGGCACATCGTAGCGAGGTTGCCCGACAATGAAGCCATCATGCCTTTGCGAATCTTCAGATCGCGGGCGAACCAGTTTGCTGACGAGCCGGAATCGGAAGTAAGGATGCAGCGATCGGGCAGCAGCTTTGATAATTCCCAAAAAACCCTTTGCGGGTTAATTGGGTCCGCTCGATTCATAGCACGTGCCTCCAGTACCTCCCACCATTCGGCTACTGCTCTTTCGATCTGCCCGCGCCAGCTTCTGTCTTCTTTTCTTTGCAGGTAGGGAATAAGTGCACACAACGTTTCTTTGCTGTCGCCCTGCAGATTTACATCCATGGGATATCGTATGCCCAGCATTTTCCCATCCAAGTCTATCTGCACTGCTTTTGCCTGCCCTTCTTTGGGTAAAAATTCAGAATATGGAAAACTGGAGCCAACCATGAGGAGCGTATCGCATTCCATCATCAGGTCCCAACTGGGTTTTGTGCCCAACAGGCCTATGGCGCCTGTAACAAATGGAAGATCGTCCGGCAGAACGGCCTTACCTAATAACGCCTTTGCAACTCCCGCGCCTAACAATTCGGCCACTTCAATTACTTCATCGGCTGCATGGAGTGCGCCGGCACCTACGAGCATGGCTATTTTTTTTCCACTGTTCAATATGTCAGCGGCTTTTTGCAGATCAGCCTTATAGGGAGTTATAGCGGGTTTTGAATAACTAAGACCGGAGTGAACTGTGCCGTGGACCCTCGCCGGCTCTTCGTAGTCTACGTCCTGCAAGTCGTTTGGTATGATAATGCAGGTTACCGTCCGTTCGTTTTTTGCTATTCTGACGGCCCTGTCTACCAAGTGACGCATTTGCTGCGGCGAGGTAGCCATATGCACATATTCGTGTGCCACATCTTTAAACAATGTGGTGAGGTCAACTTCCTGCTGGTAGCTGCCGCCTATGGCCGCACGAGCCTGCTGGCCGACGATTGCCAGCACTGGCTGGTGATCCATTTTTGCATCATAGAGACCATTGAGCAGGTGAATAGCACCGGGACCCGACGTGGCCAGACAAACACCGATCTCGCCGGTGAATTTCGCGTGCCCACACGCCATGAAGGCTGCGTTCTCTTCGTGTCTGACCTGCACAAAATCCATTGTCTCTTTTTGCCGGTTCAGCGCACCCATTATGCCATTGATGCCGTCACCGGGATACCCGTAAATGCGTCGCACGCCCCATTCATATAAACGACTGATTAAAAAATCACTTGTTGACTTTGCCATATTGTAGAATTTGCACCGAAGTGTAACCGTATAATATTGTTTGAAAAAAAACAGACAAATATCAAGCCACGGGATAAATATTTGTTTGTCCGCTACCGAGTCCTATCCTCCGTTCATAAAAGACGGGAATAGGGTCATGCCGCCGTCTACAAAGATGGTAGTGCCGGTTATGTAGTCAGCTTCGTCACTTGCAAGCCACACCGCGACTTTGGCCACATCCGCCGGTTCTCCAATACGTTGATAAGGAATAAGTTTCAGAAGTTCCTTTGCCTGTTCGGGGTCAGACCAGACCTTCTTATTAATATCTGTTTTTATGGCACCCGGCGCTATACTGTTAACCCTTATCTTTTGTGGCGCCAGCTCTTGGGCCATTGTCTTCATAAGCATAGATTCCCCACCCTTGGCCGCGCAATAGTTGGCATGACCGGCCCAGGGGATCATGACATGTACAGAACTTATGAAAATGATAGTTCCCGCTGCCCTCCGACCTGACACAATACCCCGGCTACAGAAGTGTCTTGCCACTTCGCGCGCGCACAAAAACTGTCCGGTAAGGTTTGTGTCGATCACTAATTGCCATTCGTCAAGGGACATCTGAGTAAACTTATTATCTTTTTGTATTCCGGCATTGTTTACGAGTATATCCAATTAGTGAAAATGTGCATCAGCCTGGCTAATCATCCTTACAACGTCTGCCTCCCTGGAGACGTCTGCCTGAATGGTAACGCCCGAACCACCATTTTTTTCAATTTGAGCCAAAGTAGCTCGGGCACCTTCTTCATCTGCATGATAATTGATCACGACATTTGCTCCTGCCACAGCCATCGCGATAGCAACGGCCTGGCCAATCCCTGAACTAGCTCCTGTTACGATGGCTGTCTGATTTTTTAATAGCTCCATTTCCATTCATTTTTTTTGTTTTTCGAAGCCCGCGGCCTTAAGTCCGGCAGTGACGTAAGGACACGTTCCGAATACATTCCATAAATGTCCCGACCAGTAATTCTCGATCATGAGTACCACGGGCCCCTGGTTCAACCCAAATTGCCAAGGTGAAACCCAGCCAGTCGGGTTGTCGCCCTTGTCTGGATATGTGGGGTTGAAGCTGGCGTGAAATCCATGATTACCCGGTTTTATAAGGTTCAATCGCTCGATGGCGTGCCGGATCGTATCTAACACGATCTCCGGCGCGAAAGGCAACGACGCGACGATAGCCCAAGGAGAAATAGTCCCATCGTCGGGGCCATATGGCACACCCCTCGCTATATAATCGTAAAACTGTCGCTGTACCCCTTTGATCAAATACGAAGCCGGGCCTGGACCGTCGCTGGCAGAAATACCCCAACAATACTTTCCGTACCGTTCAAAACCCAGAGGATTTTCAATGGCGTACTGTCGTTGTATGTAGATAGCCCTGCGGCTATTCTCAAAATAATCTATTCCGTATTTTCTATTAATATTATCGTGAATACCCCTGAAGTCGAGCCAAATCTGTGAAAGCTGGTGAATGAAGAGAGGCCCGGCATAGATGAATTCAAAGTCGTAAATTTTCTTCCATTCAAAGGTCAACAGCCAGTCATCATAGTCGTTCCGGTCGATCGGATGAGTAGGAGACCCTAATGCCAGTATATACAATATGTGCGCCTCGCTATAGCCACTATTCCAACATGACGAAAGAAACCCCGATTCAGGAGTCCATCCATTACGTATTGTTGCGGCTCCGTTTGACGCCCACTTCCAATCGACCCGCCTGTATAGTTCATCCGCAAGCCTTCTAAGTTCACTCTCTTTTTCGTTGCTATCTGTGAAATAATAGGCAGCCGTCAGAATACCAGCCATCAGAATAGCAGTATCAACTGTGGACAGTTCGCAATGCCATGCACGTTTGCCGGTTTCCATATTGAGGAAATGGTAGTAAAATCCTTTGTATCCTGTGGCATCGTCTTCAGGCCCCTGGCGACTGGAATAAAGGAACCTGAACAATGTGAGTATCTTGTCTACAGCATCCTTACGGGAGATGTACCCTCGTTCGACACCAACGATATAGCAAGACAAACCCAAGCCCACAACAGCAATACTTGATGGAAACCCGGGCTTGGTTTTGTCCGCTATGAGTCCATTTTCCGGATTTGCCTCATCAATGAAATAAGAAAACGTTTCTTCCTGCAATCTCAGAAGCATTTCCGTGTCTGTGCCCTGCGGGTTGACGGTTGGTAAGGGTGAAGATGCCGAAGATTTGTTCATATTATGTTCAGAGTTATGCATGCCACCGACTGCGGAGGCATTAGTATTTCAAATGTTGCACCGCTCGCATCATACTTCAATGAGAGCGGCTGCTTTACCAGTTGCGATGCATGCTCAAGTTCGCGAACCGCAGATGGGCTGAGGCTGCCTGGCGCTCCCATTTCTTTCCAAATCCCGGGTGCGTTTGCATTGTCTTCATCTACTCTCTCTATGTATGCCGTCTTTATGACCGGCGAATTATTCAGACGAATGTGCACTGATTCCGTTTTTATGTCATGCCGTGGAAGCGCCCAGTTTGTGATAAGTATATTCATTACACCATTGTTTCGTATTACCCACATGTCTACCGTTTTGTGGCTTCCATCGGTAGCTAACAATTCATTTCCTAACTTATGCAGGATCTCAAATGCACGGTAAGCAGGCTTGGGCACTCCATAAATGTTCAGTAACCCGAACCCTCCATGAAAAGGAACAGACGAAAAATAATTTTCCTCAAATATGTCGGAAAAGGTCCAATAGCTGTAG
>CAYNGS010000014.1:10681-15595 GCA_964396625.1 uncultured Flavipsychrobacter sp. | reverse complement strand
AGGCAAGCGGCAACAAAACAACCATGGTTATGGCATATTCCTTAGACAGAAATGCGAGAAAATAACTTATAAGCGCACATATCAGTAGCCATGGCTTTTTCTGTTCACGATATTTAAAATCCAGGATAAATGTCATGCACATAAACAGCAACGACATGATCTCATCCCTGCTTTTCACATTTGCGACTACCTCTGTATGGATGGGGTGAATAGTGAAAATAAGCGCGGCAACAAATGCCATGATCGGCGCACCCCTAAATACAATATAACGGAGAAAATACAGCAACACAATAACAGAGAGCATATACCACAGCACATTGAAAATATGCCTGATATGCATTTGCTGTATAAGCCGGGCCTGCTGCTTCCCTCTGACGCCGAAGGAAATATTTTGCCTGAGAATGCTGTCTACATTTTCCCCGGATACCGCTCCGAAAAACTGCTGTTCTATCGCAAATGTGACGATGGATAATGGACGGTACCTGCCGCCCGACAACTGATTGGTGGTATTTAACTGGCGGTAATAGCTGTCGTAAGCATCGCGGGTGAGAATTTTCGGGATGCCCGCAAAACCCTCCTGCACATATTCATTCTTGACAATAACAATGCCATCGTCATGAGCATATTCATTGAAGAAACTGTTGAAATAAAAAACGAATGCTACAATGCCAATAATTATCGCCTGCACCTTAAATTCATAGAGTACCGACAACGACTCGGGAACTTTAAAACCTAAATTTTGAATGCCTGATCTTGGACTTTGACCTTGTGGCTCAGTCACAGATTCCATGGGTTTCCTGGTTTCCTGTTGCTGTTTTGATCTCTGTTTTTTTGCCATGGCAATGATGTGATGTCCAAAAATAATTATTTATGGGCATTGAACAGATGTTTATTGCGACGCCAAAGTTAACATCCGGCAAATTTATCTACCACCTGTATTAATTCCCGCGTCGCCACGTCTAGCTCTTCGTTGATGATTATGTAATCGAAGCGCGGAGCAAATGCCAGTTCCAACGCGGCTTTACTTATCCGCTCTTCAAGACTGTGTTCGGTTTCAGTGCCGCGCTTCCTTAGTCGTTCCCGTAGCACCTCAAGCGAGGGCGCCTCGATAAATATCGTCAGGCAAATATCTGGATACTTATCTCTTACTGCCAGTGCTCCTTGCACGTCAATATCGACTATGGGTGATTTGCCTGAATCCCAGATGCGCTGCAACTCCGATTTGAGCGTGCCATAGTACTTGCCTGTGTAAACCATCTCCCACTCCACAAATGCATCTTCCGCTATAAGCTTTTTAAATTCCTCCTCGTCGTAAAAATAGTAATCCTTCCCATGTTCCTCCCCGCTGCGTGGCAACCTGGTGCAGGCCGAAATAGAAAAGGCAACATGAGGACATGACTCCAAGAGATTTTTTACAAGGGTGGTCTTACCGGAGCCCGATGGTGCGGTGATCGCTATTATTTTACCTGCTGCCAAAAAAATCAGTTAATTGTCTTGCGAATAAAGCGAAAAAAAATGGCTTATTATAATTGAAAACAGATAAGAATAACCTAAAAATGTAAAAGGCGGCCAACAGCCGCCTTTTCAAGTATATTTTCTATCCCACCTATAAACGGGATGCAACCAATACTAACAATGAGTTTCAAACGCCTGTATCAGGTTGGCAGCGATCATTTGCGCTGGCCTGCCTTCAATATTATGACGTTCGATCATATGCACTACTTTTCCGTTCTTCAGCAGTACAATCGAAGGCGACGATGGCGGGTAAGGCAGCAGATAACTACGTGCTTGTTTTACTGCATCAATATCAAAGCCGGCAAAACTTGTCGTGAGCCTGTCGGGCTTTTTGGCCGAATTCTGAACTGCCATCACAACTCCGGGGCGCGCGGTGCCTGCCGAGCAACCACAAACGCTGTTGATAAACAGCAGGGTCGTACCTTCCTGTTTCAGAGTATTGTCCACATCTACCGGCGAAAGCAATTCTTTAAAGCCCTGGCTGGTAAGTTCAGCCTTCATCGGTGCCACTATTTGTTCAGGATACATTTTAATTTATTTTTATTTCCACAAAGTTACTGATAAGTCCTTAAATTCTGTCAAATAGGTAAATAATCAAAATCAATTATAGCTAAATGAAATATAATGTTTGCTGATTATTAAACACAAAGAACAGGCATGGTTATACACAAAGTTCCCCCGATATAAACTATTTTTCGCTGCGATAGTCCTTCCAAGTGCAATAAATCTTATGCAATGACTCGATCTGCGAACAAGACAAGCCTAATTAAACAGCTTAAATCGTTTATTAAAAGAAAGACTTCACAAAAGTACCGCTTTAACATGCAGTACGAAAATAATAAATGGGATGGCCTGAAAAATGCAAATGAATTGGGCAGGTACAGCATTATAGTGGGCTATGTCAGGTTTTTTTGCAGCGCCCCCCAAATCCTGGACCTTGGCTGCGGTGAAGGCGTATTGCAACAAAAATTTTCCCCGTCCGACTATTCCCGATACGTTGGTATTGACTTCAGTGATGTAGCCATTGATAACGCTAAGAAACTCGAAGATCAGAAAACCAATTTTAGAGTAGGCGACCTGAATCACCTTGAAGAAGCGGACCGTTATGATGCGATAATCTACAACGAAAGTTTATACTACCTCAAGGATCCACAAAAAGCAATACAGCAACTGTTTAAAAATCTGAACCCGGGAGGTGTTTTTATTTTCAGCATTGTAGACAAACACGGAAAAGAAGAAACGGGCCTATGGACGGATTTGAACTCGATTCTCGAATTACAGGACCGCACAAAAATTACAAATGGGGAGGGCAATTCATGGACTGTGCAGTTATACAAAGTAAAGGGTTAACTGTTGTTTCATTCTGAGGCCTTCGCGATAACCCTCCCGGCTTCTAATTCCTGCTTTTGCAGCAGGATGAAAAACACAAAAATGAATACACCCATCTGCGCCTCCAGTGCAGTGTCAATAAGTAGTTGCAGCAGAAGGATCAGCCACACCACGAGAAAATAAAAGCTCTGCCTGTTCTTTCTTAGCCATGTAAGCGGCATGAGTACCCATGCTGTGAATATCAGCATGGCAGGGATACCACAACCGACAGCAACAATAAGGAACTGGTTATGCGGCATAAGCACATCTTCGTCCCTCACGTCTGGATAGCTTTCGTGATACACTTTTCTCATTTCGCCCATCACATCTCCGCTGCCAACACCTGACATGGGATGCTTTCTGATCAATTGCATGGCGATGTCGCTTGCCATTATCCGGTTAATATCACCGTAATTGCCAGTTTTGTCGCCAAACTTGAGCATAAACAATGAGTAAGCGACATAGTCTTTGCGAATAGAAAAAGTAGGCAGAAAATTGATGGCAAGGGTTATGAATAGCGGAATCGCAATTACCATAATGATGCCTGCAATTCGTCTTTTCGTAAAAACAAGGTAAACGCTACATAAACCTAAAAAAATATAGAGTGATACGATACCGCTCTTTGCTGCAAGAATGTGAATGTACAATGCGAGAAATACAACGAGCCCTGCTATAAGCCATTTCATCCACACATTCTTAAGATAAGGCCATGCATATAAGGCCCATACAATGTATAGTGTTATTGCCAGGCTGAAGCTGATGTGATCTTGCCTGCAAGGGGTGGGCAGCAAATGAGAAAAATTATACTGATGAATGTAGGTCTCTGGGTCGCGGACCAGGAATGACAGGCTATAACAAGCGCCGGAAAACAACAAGACACCGGCCAGCGTTGTGAATAATTGCAATTGCCTCGTCAAAAATACAGGCGTGTATGCAAATGCCAGCGGCAACAATAAAAAAGGAAGTTTTACTTGTAAAGCAATTCCCCACGCTTCTTTATCGACTGTCCAAAAGTAAGTAAGTGCATACATCGATATCCAGGCAGCGCCCACAAGCCACCACAGGTTTTCAATCCAGCGCCGAGGCGAGACGTCGCGCAGAGCGCTGACGCCGTATAACATCATTGAGATGGAAAGTATTGCGGGAGAAATTAAGAAACCGGCAAACATCCCCAATACGCATACGAGCGCAATATTTGATTTGTCCAGGTATTTGCTGTTTAAAAAATCAGTTCTGCTCACAATCTATTTCGTTACCCTCTTAAAAACATCTAAAACCCAAATTTAGTGCAGTAATAATTAATAAGCCCTTGTTAGATCTCAAACGAATTGTGTATCGTGCCACACCTCCGCCGTCAGTCAAACTAACTGGTGCCGATTGGCGTCCCTAATGTTGCGCTATCAGTTATTATTTCGAATACTTTGAGGTTCACTTCCCTTTTTATTGCTATTAGCCTGGTCTCCTCGGGCAATGGGTGCGGCAAACTATACGAAATGGCGAGCTGAAAAGTTTCTTTGTCGAAGGTTTCAATGTTGATATCGATCGGCTCCTTAACCTGAGCGATCGTCAGCACGCCCTCCTTTAACTTCACTATCAGTTGTTGTAAGGCATCATTAGTAATTCCGTACTTAATATTTGCAGCCACCTTCATTATCCTCGTATCACGCATAGACAGATTGATAAGGTTTTGGCTCACAAGGTTTTGATTAGGAATAATATATGCAGAACCATCGAGATTGCGCAACCGCGTGCTCCGGAATCCTATACGCTCCACTACCCCTTCCACATCGCCCAGCTTTATCGTTTCTCCAACTTTAAACGGCTTGTCGGAAAGAATGGTAAACGCCGCAAAGAAATTCTCCACGGTCTCCTTACCTGCCAGTGCTATTGCTACGCCTCCTATCCCCAACCCTGTTATCAATGCTGGCACATTTACATGAAAAACACTGCCAAGTACCCAGAACAAGCTCAGCGCCCATAGCGCCAGCTTGGCCATTTCCTTAACGAGTGGCAACAGTTGCATGCGCGAGT
>CAYNGS010000014.1:0-10671 GCA_964396625.1 uncultured Flavipsychrobacter sp. | reverse complement strand
GTAATTATTTTCCTGCTGCGCCTTATTCATCCGCAGGTAGTAGATGAAGTCAACAAAACGGGCGATCACCTGTGTGAGAAACAGGATGAACAGAAATAGGAAAATATGGTCGAGTACATCACCGAGTTTAAGGTTGATTCGCTCCTTGCTTCCAATAAAATGCTGAATGCCGAACCGATCGAGAAAATTATCAACCTGGTGTATGGCGACATAGTAAAGGATCGTTTGCAGCAATCTTTCTATCGGCGCAAACAGCAAATTACGAATGGTCCCCCTGTACTTTATGTAACTGAAACGTTCGGCAAGGCTGCTGCTGATACGGGTAATAAGCCCGGCGATCGGCCGTTTCAGAAGGAGCGTACCCAGGATGATACCGGCGCACCATATGTAATCAGCAACTTTATCGCCCATGTACACACGGTCGAAAAAGCTCCAATCAATATCTAAAAAAAGTGCCGGCATTCCGTACAAAATTTAACGATCACTAACTAAACGGAAACATTAAACTCCCGCAAAGCATCATTCAAACTCGTTTTCAAGTCGGTTGAGGGTTTGCGCGTGCCTATGATCAATGCGCAGCTGACCCCGTATTCCCCGGCCGGGAAACTCTTGGTATAGCTACCCGGAATGACCACGCTACGCGCAGGCACCCTGCCTTTATGTTGCACCGGCTCCGCACCGCTTACGTCTATAATTTTTGTGGATTGTGTTAACACTACATTCGCACCCAAAACAGCTTCTTTTTCGACAATTACACCCTCAACCACAATACAACGCGAGCCGATGAAACAACCATCCTCGATGATAACGGGTGCGGCCTGCAGCGGTTCCAGCACGCCACCAATACCCGCACCTCCGCTCAGGTGAACACCCTTGCCGATCTGAGCACAGGACCCAACGGTAGCCCACGTATCCACCATAGTGCCCTCATCCACATACGCGCCGATATTTACATAAGATGGCATCAATACTACATTTTTGGCCAGGTATGCCCCATATCGTGCTACTGCATGTGGCACCGCCCTCACGCCAAGTGCCGCATAATCCTTCTTCAGCAGCATCTTATCATAGAACTCAAAAGGCTGCAGGTCCCAGGTCTTCATGGGCTGTATCCCGAAGTACAGCAGTATCGCTTTCTTTACCCACTCCTGTACTTCCCAGCCATTCGGTGTTGGTTGCGCTACTCGCAGGCGCCCTTTATCCACCTCCTCTATAACGGTCCGGATAGCGGCTGCATATTTCTCATCTTTTATCAGTTCCCTGTTACTGAAGGCGTCTTCTATCGCCTGTTGCCATTGTTGCATTTGTTTATCATTTACTTTTTACGATCACTATGATTTTCAATTTCAATTCCATCGGTCAGGCCACCAGGCTACTCACCTTGCCCACATGCCACGGCCAGAAAATATCTCCTGTCATGAGTCCGCGCGCCTGCCTTTTCTCCACAAAATTAAACAGAAGCATGGCTGCCAGCAATGCCAGGGGTATTCCGATGGCGCGCGTTAGAATAGCATAAAATGCATCCCGGTCTGTGGTGAAATGGGACACAATATTATCGATGAAATAGAAAACTGAAAAATGAATAAGGAACAGCGAATAAGAACGTTCACCCAGCCATATCATGAACGGCGTGCTTAAGAACTCCCTGAACGAGCGAAGATTGAAGGCTATAGTTATTACGCCTGCATAGACCAATGCATATCCCGGATGCATTAAGGGTGTATAATGCCCGTACATAAATGGCAAATAGTACCATGAACATGCGATCAGGACGAGCCCTGAAACGATGAAGGCGAAAGCATGCTTCAAGTTAAAATCCGTGGCGGCAAGAAATACCCCCATGAGAAAGCACAACGGGTATTCTATAAACCTGCCTGCTATTGCGGTATTGTAAGACAACGAATAGACATCGGGCAAATGATTTGTAAAAAATAGTTGCAGGTATACTGTCGCTATCATAGTACAGGCGATAACAATAATCAATTTAAGATCGCTGATCTTTTTACCTGATGGGAAAACAAAAAGAACAAGTGGCACCAGCATGTAGAAGATTATTTCTATCTGCAGGCTCCACCAGGCAAGGTTATAATACTTACCGTCGAAGTTGATGATAAATAATTCCTTAAAAGTTTCCCACCACGAAAAACGGGCGCGCATTCCTTTCAGGTTATACCAGGTTGGATAATAATTGTTGAACCAAACCACAAAAGCAGCAAAGAGCGCTGCAAAAAAATATGGTGGGTATATCCGTTTTATCCTCCTGACGAAATAATCGCCAACCTTAAACTTTCGTTGCTTTCTCAGATACGGGCGAAGTAATACAACGCCACTGAGTACGAAAAAAAGATCGACACCTGACTGTGTAAAGTACTGAAAGAAGTATCCCAAAAAAGGAATGTGGAAATGATCGATAAGCCGCACTATGTTTGCTGTAAACGCGTGATGAAAAACGATCATCGAAGCCGCAATACCCCGGAGGCCATCCAAAAAATGAAATCTTTGCTGTTTTCCTGCGGGTAGGCTCATGAGTTGTTGTTGACGGACGACTGGCAAAATCTTTTTAGTAACCGGGCCGGGTCTGCGCAAATATAATACCTGCTCATCGGCTTTTTACCTCGCCACTGAGTTAATGACGCTAAATACCCGCGCCAGGTCGTCGTCGCTTAGGTTGGAACCCGAAGGGAGGCAAAGGCCATTCTGAAATAATTTTTCAGCCGTTCCATCCCCGTAAAAAGCACAATGCTCAAAGACAGGCTGCAAGTGCATCGGCTTCCATAACGGGCGGGACTCAATATTGTCTTTTTCAAGTGCAAGGCGGAGGTCCTCTCTAGTAAAACCGGCCTCGCCTGGATCTATCAGTAATGTGGTAAGCCACCTGTTGCTGAAATAGCCGACGGGCTCAGAGACAAAGCGAATACCCTTCCGGCCGTTCAGCAGGCTGAAATATGCGTCGTAAATTTTTCTGCGCTCCCCGATCCGCCTGGCAAGTACTTCCATCTGTCCACGTCCCACGCCAGCGCACAGATTGCTCATGCGATAGTTATATCCAACTTTGGAGTGCTGGTAATGCGGTGCTTCGTCGCGTGCCTGCGTTGCAAGGAAACGGGCGTCCTTCACAAGCGTAGCATTGTGCGATACAAGCGCCCCGCCACCTGAGGTTGTAATTATCTTATTACCATTGAAAGATAATATGGAAATGGCGCCAAAAGTGCCGCACTTATGCCCGTTGATGGATGAACCCAGTGCTTCTGCAGCGTCTTCAATGACAGGTATATCGTACATGTCTGCTACTGCAAGAAGTTCATGCATTTTCGCAGGCATTCCATACAGGTGCACAGGTATTATGGCTTTCGGTTTTTTGCCCTTCGAGATGCGGTCTTTTATCGCAGTTTCCAGCAGTTCAGGGGATATATTCCAGGTATCTTTTTCGCTGTCCACAAAAACGGGCGTGGCGCCAACGTAGGTTATCGGGTTAGCCGTGGCCGAAAAAGTCATGCTCTGGCATATCACCTCATCGTCCTGTTTCACGCCCAATAATACCAGCGCCAGGTGCAATCCAGCAGTACCGGAGCTGAGCGCCGCAACATGACAACCGTTATCAAGAAACAACTCCAGGTCCTGTTCAAATCCGTTCACATTAGGGCCCAGCGGTGCGATCCAGTTCGTCTCGAACGCCTCTTTTACAAATTGCTCCTCCGTACCCCCCATGTGCGGTGAGGACAACCATATCTTTGGTTTCATTTTTTCTGTTCGTTAATTTTAATGACCCTCGCCGGGTTGCCCACCGCCGTTGCATGGTCAGGTATATCACCGATGACAACTGAGCCGGCACCTATCGTACACCATTTGCCTATTCTTACCCCCTGTATCGCCACAGCACCGGCACCCACATGCGTGCCCTGCCCCACATGCACATCTCCGCTCAAAGTTGCATTTGGCGAGATATGTGCGTAATCGCCGATCACACAATCATGGTCTATCGACGCACTGGTATTAATGATACAATGTCTTCCAATACTTACATCCGCATTCACAACCGCTCCTGCCATTACCACCGTACCCATTCCCACCTGAGCACGCCGGGAAACATGCGCTGCGGCGTGAACGGCCGTGCCAAACTTCACCTGTGCGCCAACCCGCTCAGCGACACTTTTTCGCGTTGCATTGTTGCCTATGCTCACTATCAGTTCGTTATCGACCGTTACTCCTCGCGCGGGGGGAAGCTTCACCGTGTGGTCCCACACGGCAGGCCGCTCCTCGTCGTCCCATATTTCAATATGTGGTGCGCCAATGCTTTCCAGTATTTCGATGATCACTTTTCCATGTCCGCTGGCTCCGTAAAGAATCATAGTTATATATTGGTGTTTCCCTTAAACTTCTCCATGGTTGCCGATGTCTCTGAGCTTATTCCCTCTGATCTTACAATATTACGTATCGTCAGGAAAAAGATCTTCAGGTCGAGTGCAAAACTAATATTATTTACATACCACAGATCGTATTCAAATTTCTGCTTCCAGCTTATAGCATTGCGCCCGTTCACCTGCGCCCAACCAGTGATACCCGGAAGAACATCGTGCCGCTTCATTTGATTGTTATCGTACAGCGTCAGGTATTCTTCCAGTAAAGGCCTGGGGCCGATAAGACTCATATCTCCCTTTATAACATTCAGTAATTGGGGCAGTTCATCAAGAGATGTTTTGCGAATGAAACTACCGATGCCAGTGAGCCTTTGCGCGTCGGGCAACAGATGCCCGTCGCGATCTTTGCGGTCGTTCATCGTTTTAAACTTGACCACCTTAAATATCCGTCCATTTTTGCCCGGACGACGCTGCACAAAAAAAGGCTTACCGGCGTTGGCAATGGCAAGCAGTATGACAACCAAAACAAAAACCGGCGACAGCACAAGAAAAATGATCAAAGCAACCAAAAAATCGATAATACGCTTAAAGAAGCCCGTATATATGGATGATTTATTGTTCATTTTACAAACGTTAAAGATAATCAATAGCGCATGCATTTAATATTTCGCTTGCTCAAAATGGCATAATTTTGCTGAGCGATCAGCCATCAGCCAGGTTCGTTTCAGATGGTTGCAACATGTATTTTATGAAGAACAAAACAATGGTGTTAGGAGCGTCAGAAAACCCGGAAAGGTATAGCAATAAAGCGATACTCCGATTGCGCGAGAAGGGCCACGACGTGGTGGCGATAGGTAAGAAAGCAGGCAAGGTAGCTGGTGTGGAAATACAAACCCAACAAGTAGCTAGCGATGATATAGACACAGTGACACTCTATCTGAACCCAATGCACCAGCAGGTCTATTACGATTATATCGTTTCATTGAAACCAAGGCGCATCATTTTTAATCCCGGGGCCGAAAACGAAGACCTTGAGCGTATCGCCGCCACCGCAGGCATTGATGTGCTGGAGGCCTGTACACTCGTGATGCTGGGAACCGGCCAATATTAAAGCTGTATACTTATATCATGGGATTAATTAACTTTATCCCGTGCAAAGAAATAACAGTCACAGTATTTACAGTTTAGTTTTCCGCGATAAGTTTATCGCTGCATTGTCGGGTATTGTGCTGGCATTATCGTTGATGCCTTGTATTGCCAGCGCCAGGCATCAAAATGTCAAGAAACCAAAACATCCGCGCATTTGCACGTTCTATTACGACCCTCAAAATGAGTTAGGTGGTATATCCGGCCGCATTATGGGCAACCTCTTCCCTGTTAGTGGCGCAGTTGTCGTGCTCATGCGAAATGAGAAATTAATTGACCGTACAACGACCGACGAGGATGGCCGCTTTATTTTCAGGTATACCGATCCGGGCAATTATAATATCATCGCGTCAAAAGAAAGCTACCATACAAGTGTCATCACCGACATTCCGGTAACGGCTGATCATACAACGCGGAACGACTTCTATCTTCCTAAGTTCAATTCGAGACAGGTACCTGCAGATGCAGTTTCGGAACCTTATTCCGTCAACCGGAAGTTCATGAAGGAGAACTGAGCTACGAATTCAGGCGAGGGATTGATCAGCCCAGCCAAATGGCTCCGCCAACGCTATCCTTGCTTGCGCCGGTAACACTGCAAAGCACATTTTCCTCCTCGCGCCATCGGAGCACTCCTATAAGCGCCATCACAAGCGCCTCTTTGTATTTAACTACCCGCGCATCGGGCACTACTATCGTTACATTATACCGGGCAATGGCCTTTCCAATCTGTAACATCAGGTACGAATTAAACGTTCCACCACCTGTGGCATACAAGGTCGCATTTTCTTTTTTTATCGGGAACTGCCTGACCACTTCTGCCACCTGGTCGGCAATATGCTGTGTCACTGTATGCAGCAGGTCGTAATTATTATGACTGCTGGCGAATAATTTTGGGAACACGAGGTCTTTTGCTGCCTCATTACTCAGTGATTTTGGCGGCGCCATTTTGTAGAAGCCGGCACTGTTCAGCTCGTCGAGAATATCGGGCAACAATACACCCTGCAGCGCCATGGCGCCATTCTCGTCCATAGCTTTCCCTTCACGCTCAGCAAGCTCATTCAGTACCTGGTTCGCAGGACACACGTCAAAAGCAAGCAATGAACCATTGTGCGGCACGGTAATATTTGCAATCCCGCCAAGGTTCAGCAAATAATCATATTCGCTGAACAAAAGCTTGTCTCCGATGGGCACGATCGGGGCGCCCTGCCCACCCAATGCCACATCCATAGACCTAAGGTCGCTTATAACCGGCAGGCCTGTGACTGCTGCTATTGTCGCACCGTCGCCTATCTGGCACGTCGTATTATGTTCCGGCTCATGAAAGACCGTATGCCCGTGGGAAGCAATAAAATTGACCTGGTGGCTCAATTCGTGCCGGGCAATAAATTCCTTTATCCTGGCGCCCAAGTATCTCCCATAGCTCGTATTCAATTTAAGGAACTCACCCACTTTCAGATCTGATGCATGCCGCAGATCGTGCGCCCATTGATCGTTATATTCGAGGCAATCAGCATGCAGTATTTTGTAACTCCATTTCCCCCGTACTTCTTCCAGCAGCACATGGGCGATGTCCAATCCATCCAGCGAGCTGCCAGACATGAGGCCAATTACTTTGTAAACCATATGGTAAAAGTAGGAATTTGGAATTGTTTAAACAGACTTTTCGGCTTGTAAATTATTTAAAGACAATGCTTTATAAAAAACGTCGCTCAAAATTAAATACCCCATTCCTTATGCAGCCAGTCCTTTGTCTGCATATCCGTAAAATCAATCGTAACCGGAACTATTGATGCGTATCCGTCTCTCAGCGCTTCCACATCGGTGCCGGAATGCTTGTCCATATTCACGAATTTTCCCACCATCCAGTAATAGTCCTTTCCGCGGGGATCTACCCGGTGATCGAACTCCTCCGCCCATTTTGCATATGCCTGGCGACATACTTTCATTCCTTTAAACCCCGCAGCAGTCGCTATCGGTATGTTCACATTGAGCAGGATATGGTCCGGCATTTTCCTTGCCAGCATTCGCTGAGTCAATTCCAGTGCGACAGACTTAGCCACTGTAAAATCAGCATCGAACTTGTAGTCCAATAATGAGAATCCGATAGATGGCACCCCTTCTATTGCCGCCTCCATGGCCGCGCTCATAGTTCCGGAATAGATGACATTGATGGAATGGTTGGCACCGTGGTTGATGCCACTGAGACAGATATCAGGCTTGGCGTGCAGTATTTTATCCCTTGCAAGCTTCACGCAGTCTGCCGGTGTTCCGCTGCATTGCCACGAATCCACACCCGGAAAAACATCAACCTTATCCAGTCGCAATGGCGTTCCAATTGTTATCGCATGACCCATACCAGACTGCGGACTGTCGGGCGCAACAACAATAACTTGTCCCTGATCCCTTACTGCCTCTACCAGTGCCCGTATACCTGGCGAAGTGATGCCGTCGTCATTCGTAATGAGAATAACCGGTCGTTCTTTGTTCATGAGTTAGTCTGTAAAATGATCTGATCCTAATTACTGCACGCTCGGCAAAAACGGCATCATCATCATCGTCTTTCCGTTCATTCTGCGCAATTCGTGAATTCTTTCGTACCACTCATATTCTTCGCCTATTTCCTCCCTCAGCGCCGCTTTTAATTTTGCGCTTGCATCAGTATTAGCGTTAAATTTACGCAGCAGCGAATTTAACTTATCCGTGGCCTCGGGGTAAGTAACCACTTTGTAATCTTTAAGTTTCGCAATGTTTGCTGCGCTGGCTATAGCCCTGTCCAGTCCTCCAAGGCCGTCAACCAAACCTATGTCGATGGCATCACTGCCGGTCCATACGCGACCCTGCGATATGGTGTCCACATCGCTCGCGGTCAATTTCCGTCCTTGGGCAACATGATTCTTAAATATATTGTAGATAGTGTCTACAGAACTCTGCATGCGCTGCGCCTCAAGCGGTGTAAGCGGGCGTGTGGTCGTCGGCACATCCGCATATGGGGCGTTCTTCACTTCGTCAAACGTAATGCCAAGTTTATTTTTCATGAGTTTATCCATGCTGAACAACATGCTGAACACACCGATGCTGCCCGTGATCGTATTCGGTTCGGCAAAAATGCTGTCCGCTTCGCTCGAAATATAGTATCCGCCCGATGCAGCAAAGTCACCCATGGAAATGATAAGATGCTTCTTTTGTTTCAGCAGCACGAGCTCACGCAATATCACTTCAGAGGCCATGGCACTACCACCCGGCGAATTAACCCTAAGCACTACAGCCTTCACTTTATCGTTCTTTGCCACCTTACGTATTTCTTCACAGATTGTCTTCGACGCTATTTCATGGTCGTCATTCTGTTCCCCATCCACAATGTTGCCTTCTGCAAATATTACGGCTATTCTCTGATCGCTATACTTGCCATCGTTACGTTCATCCGACGCATAATCATTTACAGAAACGTACTTAATCTCGTCATTTTCTCCCTGGGCTGTTTTTGCCTTTATTCTCTTTTCCACTTCATCCCAATATAGCAAGCCGGCAACCATTTTGTATCTCAGCGCATCTGCCGGAAATTGTATCGCACCGGTTGCAGCCCATTGGCTGATCACGTCTTTATCAACATGAATGTAACCAGCCGCCGCCTCAAGAAATTGGTTCCACATGCTTTTCTGGTACGCCTGTATTTGCATCCTGTTGGGCTCGCTTATCTTATCGGCGCGAAATGGCTCCGTTGCACTTTTGAATTTGCCGGCATAATATATTTCCGGCTCCAACTCCAGTTTTTCAAGCGTTCCTTTGAAATACGCCAGCACGGTCGCAAAGCCCTTAAGGTCTATATGCCCCGCGGGGTTCAGGTAAATGCTGTCTGCTGCCGACCCGACAAAATAAGCCGCCTGCGATATGTCTTCTCCATAGGCATAAATAAACTTATTGGCTGTCCTAAACCGTGTCAATTCCGATCTCAATTCCTGGAGCGTAGACCATCCATTTGGCGACGGACTTAGTTTCAGCAAAATGCCCTTTATCCCTGCATCAGTTTTCGCATGATCAATTGCTTTTACCACATCGTATAAACCAGCCTGGTATGCCGTCCCATTGTTAAGAAAAGCCAACGAGTTATTCTGACCCTGTTCGTGAAGACGCTTCGACAAATCTATGACCAATACGTTGCCGGTATTTTTCTTATTTTCTTTCTCGGTTATAGATTTCGAAATACCAATTACCAGCCCGATGGTGATGCCGACAAGTATCACGCCGGATATGATTATTGCGAAAAGTGACGCAAAAAACATCTTAAAAAACTCTCTCATGATCTGTTATAAATTATTTCTGCAAATATACGCCCGCTTGGTTCAACATATCGGGTGATTTTATTGTTATAATTCAAGGCTGCCTCTCTGTTCATTCGCTTATCTTTGTCAACCAATGAACAATACCTGGCTATCATTAGGCAGCAATGAAGGAGACCGCGTGCTATGGATGCAAAAGGCAATTGATTTGTTATCGGAAAGTTGCGGAACCATTGTGGAAAAGTCGTCGATGTATGAAACTGCAGCCTGGGGACTTTCGAGCCAGCCGGACTTTCTGAATATGGTGTTGCAACTCCAAACTGAAAAGACGCCACAGGAATTACTGACGAAAATTCATACCATTGAAACCACATTAGGCAGGCAACGCGACATTAAATGGGGCCCTCGGACACTGGATATTGACATTCTTTTATACAACCAAGACATGGTCGAACTTCCTGGGCTTACCATCCCCCATCCTTATCTGCAGGATCGCCGTTTTACGCTTGCCCCTCTGGCACAGATAGCCCCCGAATATGTGCATCCACAGCTCAATAAAACTATCCGTCAATTGCTGATCGAGTGCCCGGACAAGCTGGAAGTTCACAAATATCCCGGCCTATAGCGTCGGCTGTTTGCCGGTAAAAACTCTTCTTTCCGTAATCCAGCATATTACCTATTAACAAATTTATTTTATAACAAAATACTTGCAACTTAATTGATTTATATTTACCTTAACTGTCGTAAATTCGCACACTCAAAAAATCACCCTCCCTATGTTGAATACGATTTGTAGCTGGTTGATTAAAACTATTAGTAAATAATTGAATATGGACGTTACCGGTAATGCCAAGGTAAATCTCAAAAAAGAATTACAACAATATTTTGGT
>CAYNGS010000013.1:0-15892 GCA_964396625.1 uncultured Flavipsychrobacter sp. | reverse complement strand
TCATCCGGCTAATCGTCGATGAACAGGGGAACAAACAGATAGCCGATATTCTTTTTATCAGCGAGCATACCGTTGAGGCACACCGAAAAAATATATTCCGCAAAACCAATTCAAAGAACATCGTTGGCCTCGTGAAATACGCCTACGAGAATAAGCTCGTTTGACCATTTACCCCGTCCAGGGACGAAAAATACCTGCAAGCAGGGATTGCGCCCGCATAACGGATTGAAGACTTTTGTGACATTATATCACTAATAAAACTTCAACGTTATGAAAAAGAAAATTTTACAATTACATGGCCTGTTTTTGTGCGCTTTGCTATCTGTATCCGGCACCCTCTCAGCCCAATGGAATAAGGTGGGTCCCACTCCAGGCCCTGCATTCAATGTATTTTGCCTGAGAACCATGGGCGACAACCTGTACGCCGGAGGCACAGGCATAGCAAAATGGGACGGAACTGCATGGACAGACATGGGCCGCGTATCTCCTTCAACACCCCTCGGCGCGGGCAGCCTTGGCATTAACGCCATGATCGTTTACCACGGCGAGCTTTACGTGGGCGGCGACATAGATTCCATAGGCGGGGTATACATCGTTCCCTCGGTAGGGATTGCCAAATACAATGGCACCGCATGGGAACAGGTAGGAGCAAGTTCGCCTGACCTTAGCGGGGTCACCTCATTTGCCATCTACAACGACGTATTATATGCGAGCGGAAATTATGGCGTAAATAAATGGGATGGCACCACCTGGACGAGTGTTGGTACTGTAGATGGCCCGGCCAACGTGGTTTTAGCCGTTTATCACGATGAGCTGTATGCAGCAAGCAGCTTCATGCACATTGGTACGGCAACAATGTCCGTCGGTAAAGGCTTCGCCAAATACGACGGCAGCACATGGACAGCGTTGCCCGGCTTTTTCGACACAATTTCCGTTTTGCCGGGAATAAACGCCGCAAAAGCAGCCGATATGATCGTATTCAAAGACGAATTGTTTGTTTTGGGCAGCCTCGACTATGCCGGTACTACATTCGTCAGGGGCGTAGCGAGATGGAATGGCACATCCTGGGCTACCGCCAACGGGGGCATAAAAGGCAACGGCGAGCTCTCTCCGAATGCGATGAGTATTGACAGTAATTACCTGTATGTAGTTGGCCCGGTACAAAAAGCCAATACATCCAATGACTCCATATACCTGTCCACTTATTGGGACGGCACAAAATGGAACCCGATGTTTGGGGGGAATGCACCTTATACCAGTTTTTTTGCAACGGAAAACTACAAGGGCCAAATATACTCCGACTATTCAAGCCTTGTAAGGTGGGAAGGTGTCGCGAGTATGGTAGCGGTAACTCCCTCAGAAGATCCTGTTACTGTGTACCCCAACCCCTCAAACGGCACTTTCCACCTTTCATTGAAGGAGAAAGCCTCAGTCCAGGTCCGCATAATGAACAACCTGGGACAGGTTGTTTACAACGAGCAAACCACGCCTAATACAACCGACCAAACCGTAAATCTAACCAATGTACCGGCAGGGATCTACTATGTGCAGGTAACCGGCCACACCGGAACAGAAACCACAAGGATAGTTATTGAAAAATAGCTGCGGCAATAGACTCTCTTTTTCAAAAGCATTTGGATGTCTGTTTTCATGCATCCAAATGCTTTTTATTCCTTCCGTTGATAAATAAGTCGCTTCAAAGGTTTCAGATCAGGTATCGGGGCATCTGAAACAATTACCTCAACAAGGTCTGAATGTGCAAAAGGCACATCTGCAATGATCTGCCCTGTTACGGCATCCATTTCTTCAACTGCTTCTTCCGTCCATTTCCGTTTCAAAGTTAGGATATTGTGATTCAGTAAATGTCGTCTCATTTCAACGCTTCTTTTTCTTTCTGAAACCTGAAAAGTTCATCCCTTAATCTTGCCGCCTCCATAAAATCCATATCCTTTGCGGCCTTTTCCATTGCCTTCTTCGTCTGGGCTATGATCTTATCCAGTTGCGGGGCCGACCGGTACACCACTTCATCTTCGGCAGCCATAGGCAGCACGCCGTCCTTCACTGCATAGTTGTTGTTCTCGTCATATCCTTTAATGTCCAGCACAGAGCCCTGCAGCATTATTTCCTGCACCGACTTCTTTATCGTCATCGGTGTCACACCATGTTCGCGGTTGTATTTCAGTTGCTTTTCCCTCCGCCTGTCGGTCTCGTCCATGGTGCGGCGCATACTGTCGGTTATCTTATCGGCGTAGAATATGACGAGGCCGTTCACATTCCGGGCTGCACGCCCGGCCATCTGCGTAAGCGAGCGCTCGTCTCTCAAAAAACCTTCCTTATCGGCATCCAGTATAGCCATCAGCGATACCTCCGGCAGGTCCAGCCCCTCGCGCAGCAGGTTCACCCCTACCAGCACATCAATATTTCCCAGCCGCAGGTCGCGCAGTATCTCCACCCGCTCCAGCGTATCCACCTCTGAGTGAATGTATTTCGAATTTACGTTGATGCGCTTCAGGTATTTATCCAGCTCTTCGGCCATACGCTTGGTGAGCGTTGTCACCAGCACCCGGTCGCCCATCTTCACCCTTTTGTCTATTTCGTCCAGCAGGTCATCCACCTGGTTCATGCTGGGTCGTATCTCTATGGGCGGCTCCAGCAGGCCGGTTGGCCTTACTATCTGCTCCACCACCACGCCGCCGGTATGCTCCAGCTCATACTTACCCGGTGTGGCGCTGATAAACAGCACCTGAGACAGCTTCGACTCGAACTCATAAAAATTCAGCGGCCTGTTGTCCAATGCCGAGGGCAGCCGGAACCCAAAGTCCACCAGCGTCAGCTTGCGAGATCTGTCGCCGCCATACATGCCGCTTATCTGCGGAATGGTCACGTGGCTTTCATCTACCACCAGCAGAAAATCATCGGGAAAATAATCGAGCAGGCAGAAAGGCCTCGCCCCCGGCCTGCGCCTGTCCAGAAAGCGCGAATAGTTTTCTATGCCGCTGCAGTAGCCCAGCTCCTGTATCATCTCCACATCATAGCTCACACGCTCCTTTATGCGCTGCGCCTCTATATGCTTGCCTATGCGCTTAAAATAATCGACCTGCGCATTCATCTCATCCTGTATCTCGTATAGTATCTGCGTCATCTGGTCGCGCGGGGCAATGTACAGGTTGGCGGGGAAAATAGCTGCGTTCTCCATCAGCCCTATGCGCTTGCCCGTTTCCGGCTCAAAGCTTTCTATCTCCTCCACCTCATCGCCAAAGAAGGTAATGCGGTAGCCATAGTCCACGTACGGCAGGTTTATGTCCACGGTATCGCCATTCACCCTGAAGGTGCCGCGGGCAAACTCTCCCTGGCTGCGGTTATACAGCGAGTTCACCAACTGGTGCAAAAAATGATTGCGACCCAGGCTGGCCCCCTTCTCAAACCGGATGATGCTGTTGGCATATTCGGCGGGGTTGCCAATGCCATAAATGCACGATACCGATGCCACCACTATTATGTCGCTGCGCCCGCTCAGCAGGCTGCTGGTGGCGCGTAGCCGCAGCTTTTCCAACTCCTCGTTTATCGACAGGTCTTTCTCTATATAGGTGTTAGATACCGGCATATACGCCTCGGGCTGGTAGTAGTCGTAGTACGAAACGAAATACTCCACCGCATTATCCGGAAAAAACTGCCTGAACTCGCCATACAATTGCGCCACCAGCGTTTTATTGTGCGTGAGCACCAGCGTGGGCTTCTGCACCTTCTGTATCACATTGGCCACGGTGAATGTCTTGCCCGAACCTGTAACACCCAGCAAGGTCTGAAACTTCTCGCCCTGCATGATCCCCCCGGCAAGCTGCCTGATGGCCTCCGGCTGATCGCCCGCAGGCGAGTATGGGCTCTGTATCTTAAATTTCATCTGTTACAAATTTCTGCATTTTTTTGGGTATTTGGTATTCCCGGGTCTATCGGCATACAAACATTCATATCCTGTTATGTCAGCTATCAATTCCTCTTCGGTACGCGCGATGCCTGCGGCCTTCCCCGGTATCTTTTGCGATCACCCCAAACGTGAAAAATTCTTTTTTTTTATCCTGAATTGGGTAAATCAAATTGCGGAAACCGTTTACTGTGGCTCATATGACCTTTAATCGAAATCCCCATTATCACCCCATTATGCCGCTTGTCTGAATCAAATGGGGAAATGATCTCAGCCTCTTTGAAATCAATTTATACCCCCGAAAAAAAATTATTCTTTCAAATTCTTATCCGTCTCAGATAAGAGCTACAAGGGAAAAAAAATAAAAATGTAGTGCAAAAAATGTACCGGAAATAAATCAGTTACCAACAATTTTATAGCATAAATTAAAGGAAATAGAAGCGGATAAAAGCGTTTGGTGGGTTTAGAAATTGTGGAAAAATAATTTGCAGTATTTAGCGGATAAAAAGCGTCTGAAGCAGGATTTTCAGGATTAAGGGATGAGCAGGATAAACATTCAACAGCGAGCAACACTTGTAGCTGTTACAGACCTTTCGGCAGTACTCTGCATTATTCTTGAAGCAATTCCATATCTTTATTAAAAAAAATATGACCCATAAGGCAATGAGAAAAACTATAGGGAGTGTCATCATTATACTGCTCATAATCAGTATGCCGCGGATGCAGTCTATAGAAAACACTATTGCGGCCCATCCCTGGGTAGGCGTACTGCTGTTTGTCTGCGCTGTGGCCTATGTGTTGTGGGGTATGTTCTGGGATTAAAACAACGCATAAAACGTCGCGGTTTCAGTCGGCGCCCGTCGGTGCAGGCATTCGCGCATTCATCCCTCATGGCCTACAGTTTGCTGCTAATTACTACATATTATCTACTTTCTACAATCTACTTTCTACTAAAAACTATCTTTACACCATGCCGGGCAAAGACACCCCCACCACCGCCACCCCTGCGCTGTTGTATAAGCAGTATGCACACCTGCTGGTGCCGGCAGGCATAGCAGTGGTTACCTGGCTGGTTCTGCGGGTGTGCCTCAAAAATCAATTCACCAACTGGGACGATATAGACTATGTGCTGGGCAACCCGCTCATAAAAGACACATCGCCCGCGGGGCTCAGCGCCATCTTCTCCACACCCGTCATGGGCAACTATCACCCCCTCACCATACTTAGCTATGCAATAGAGTACGCTATCAGTGGTTACGAGCCTGCGCTGTATCACTTCGATAGCCTGGTACTGCATGTGGCGGCCACGCTTATGGTGTACTGGTTTGTGGTGGCGCTCACGGGCCGCCGGGCGGCTGCGGCCGTCACTGCGCTGCTGTTTGGCCTGCACCCCATGCATGTGGAGTCTGTGGCCTGGATATCCGGCCGAAAGGACGAGCTGTGCGCCATCTTTTATTTTATGGCCTGCATCGGCTGGCTGCACTACCTGCGGCCGGGACGCGGAAAAAAGTACTGGTATGCGGCGGTGCTGGCGCTGTTTGTGCTGGCGCTGCTCTCCAAGCCCACATCGGTGGCGCTGCCGCTGGTGCTGCTGCTGCTCGACTATTTTGAAGGCCGCGCCCGCAGCCGCGGTATGCTCATAGAGAAGATACCCTTCTTTCTTATCTCGCTGGTATTCGGCATTATAGCTGTGCGGGCGCAGTATGGTATCGGCGCGGTGAATGTGGGTGCTGTGCATTTCAGCGCCATAGAACGGGTGGCTTTAGGCAGCTATGCGCTCATCACCTATCTGTGGAAGGCGGTGGTACCTGCACAGCTCTGCTGCTTCTATCCCTACCCTGAAAAGGTGAACGGCGCTCTGCCTTTTTTGTACTATCTGTATCCGCTGGCAGTAATTGCTATAGTACTTATACTATGGAAGTTTGCACGAAAAAATAAGGCTGCCGTTTTCGGTCTGCTTTTCTTTATCATAAATATAGTGCTGCTGCTGCAGTTCATACCCGTGGGCAACGCGATACTCGCGGACCGCTACAGCTACATACCGTATGCAGGCCTGTTTTTCATAGCCGGGTGGTTTGTGTCGGAATACATGGCGCGCAGCAAGTCACCGCTGGCCAACCCCGTAATGGTGGTCTCGGCCCTGTATCTGTTGGCGCTGGGCTACAACAGCATGGAGCGGTGCAAGGTGTGGTACTACCCCATAAGCCTGTGGACAGATGAACTGGCCAAACAACCAAACGTGCAGGAGGGCTATGTGAATCTCGGATCGATATACTACAACCTGTGGGCCAATGCCACAGACCCTGCCGAAAAACAGGCTACGCTCGATTCGGCGTTCTACCTCATGAAACGATCCGTAGAGCTCTGTCCTGACTCATCGGGCGAATACCAGGCGCTGGGTATGCTTTACTACACCAAGCACGAGTATGACTCTGCCGATCTCTGCTTTAAAACCTATCTGCGGTTAAAACCCTCTCCCGATGCCATTGCCAACTATGGCAACTTCCTGGTGATGATGGGCAGAAATGACTCGGCCATAAAGCAGTACGAGACTGCGCTGTCGCAAAACCCCGACCTGTATGCCCCCTACTTCAACCTCGGAAAAATATTGCGGAAACGGAACCGGTGCGATGAGGCCATAAAAGACTTCAGCGCAGCCATAGCGCTGAACCCACGCTTTGGCGAACTTTATTATGAGCGGTCCTTCTGCGATACACAGGTGGTAGGTAAGGCGCTTGCACTGCGCGATGTGGAAACGGCTATCTCCCTCGGCTTCAGCCGGGTCGATACTGGTTATTACAACTGGCTAAAGGGAAAATAACGCGGCCTACCGCAGCAATGTAATATTACCTACGTGGTGCTCCTTTTGCCCGTCCTTAAATGTGGCGTCGATGATGTAAACGAAAACACCCTCGGGCTGTGGCTTGTCGTTGAACTTGCCATCCCAGCCCCTGCCTTCGGTATTATCCGTCACAAATATCATTTGCCCCCAGCGGTTGTATATCTCCATCCGGAAGGTGGTGAGCCCCCTGGCCAGCAGATCTCTCGGGAAGAAGTAGTCGTTCATGCCATCACCATTTGGCGTAAATGCATTTGGAATGTCCATGTAGCAGTCGTTCTTCACCCACACCGTATCTGTAGCTACACAGCCGTTCACATGCACCGTGGCATAGTAGTATCCGGGTTCCACCACGGTTATCTCGTTCGAGGTCTCGCCATTGCTCCACTCCCACCGCGCGTGCGGGTCGTTGGCATTCTGGTAGTCGCCGATCTTTATGGCGTTGCTGCCGGGGCATATAGATGTATCAGGCCCGAGGTAAATGGTAGGTGCGCCGAAAACGGTCATGTTGCGCGTGGTGCTGGTGTCGGGGCATGCACGGTAAAAGGCTTCGAGCTTCACGGTAAATGAGCCTGTGCCTTCATAAGAATAGGTGACCGGGTTTTCATTTTTAATAACATCATTGTTACCAAATGTCCACTCCACGCCTGTGTTTCCTATACCGGCATAAATACCATCGAAGGTGATGGTGCTGCCGCCGCATATAACACTGTCAGTGGCCGCAATGCTGATGGCGCTGATGGAGTCCACCGACAAGGTTCTTCGTGCAGTGTCATAGCAGGGCACGAAGTTGGATATGGCCAGCACTATATCGTACACTCCCGACTTCTTGTAAAGATGCACGGGGTTTGTGACGGAGTCTACATAACCATCACCGAAGTACCACTTATACTTCAGCAAAGTACCTGCCGACAGGTTGGTGAGTGTGTCCCTCTTGCCCTGGCAAATGAAACTGTCGGGTGTATTTGTGAAGTCCGCTGTTACCAGGTTGTCGATCGTTACCGGCTGAATAGAGCTGTCGAAACATTTTGTATTGGTGATGATCAGCTTCACATTCAATACGCCCGGCGTATGATAAATATGCGACGGGTTAGTGGCTGTAGACGAATCTCCGTCACCGAAATACCATGTATAAGTAAGGTCAGATGCGGGTGTGGATGTGTTGGTGAATACAACAGTATCTCCCTTACAGTTCTTATGCACAAACAAATCGAACCCGGCAATTATCGGCGGCGCCTTCAAAGTGATGGGGCCCAGTGAATTGGACACACATACGCCACCGGTGCGCGCTACAAAATTGTCATAGATACCCTCGCACTGGCCGGTAAGAATAATGATGCTATCGGGGGGTATTACAAAACTCAGTTCGGGCTGCGCCACTCCGTTTATGGTGTAGGAGATGGTGTCCGTTTGCCCGGGGTGCAGGCCGTATAGCGAGATAACCCCATCACAGAATCCGCACTTGGTTGGGTTAACGTAGGTCAGCCTGCTCATGGTAAAGGCAGGCACCACCAGATCAACCGGGCCCAGTGTATTGGAAATACAGATGCCGCCGGTGCGCGCCACAAAATTATCGTACGTGCCGGCACACAGACCCGTGAGATGCACGGTGCTGTCCGCACCAATAAGCTGCACGAGTGGCGGTTGTGCCACACCGTTAAATGTAAAGTGTATCGAGTCCGTCTCGCCGGGATGCAGGCCATACAGGGTGATGGAGCCATTGCAGATACCACAGAATTCGGGGTTGGTATGATCGAGACCACGCATGGTAAACGGTGGCACCACCAGGTCCACAGGGCCCAGGGTATTGGACACACATATGCCACCTGTGCGCGCCACAAAATTATTGTAAAGGCCGTTGCATAAGCCGGTCATGGTCACGGTGCTGTCGGGTCCAATCAGGTGAACAACGGAAGGCTGAGGAACGCCATTATAAGTGTAGGAGATGGTATCTGTCTCACCGGGGTGCAATCCGTACAGGGTGATGGTACCGTTGCATATGCCGCAGTAGTCAGGATCGGTGTGCGAGAGCCGGCTCATTGTAAACGGAGGAACAGTAAGGTCCACAGGGCCCAGGGTATTGGATACACAAACGCCGCCTGTGCGTGCCACAAAATTGTCATAGGTGCCATTGCACAGCCCGGTAAGTGTTACTGTGCTGTCTATGCCAATCAAGTGAATGACAGGAGGCTGAGGCACACCGTCATAAGTATAGCTGATAGTATCGGTCTCGCCGGGATGCAGGCCATACAATGTTATCGTACCATTGCAGATGCCACAAAAATCAGGATTAGTATGGCTAAGCGATCGCATGGTAAATGGAGGCACTGTTAACGTCACCGGGCCAAGCGTATTTGATACACACACACCGCCGGTATGCGCAATGAAATTATCGTAAACACCCGCGCAAAGCCCCGTCAGCGTTACCGTGCTGTCTGCTGCTATGAAATGAATAACGGGAGGCTGTGGTACGCCGCCAAAAGTATAGGTGATGGTGTCGGTCTCGCCGGGATGCAGGCCGTACAGTGTTATTGTGCCATTACAAATGCCGCAATAGTCGGGATTTGTATGACTGAGCGCTCGCATGGTAAACGGAGGTACAGTGAGTGTAACAGGTCCGAGCGTATTGGACACGCATACGCCGCCGGTATGCGCCACAAGATTATCGTACACCCCTGCGCATAGCCCGGTTATGGTCACTGTGCTGTCCGGACCGATGAAGTGCATTACCGGTGGCTGGGGCACGCCTCCGTAGGTATACGTGATGGTATCGGTCATACCGGGATGCAGGCCATATAAAGTAATACTGCCATTGCATATGCCACAGAAATCCGGATTCACGGTGCTGAATGCACGCATGGTAAACGGCGGCACTACAAGTGTTACAGGCCCCAGCGTGTTCGATACACAAACGCCTGCTGCGTGTGTAATAAAGTTATCGTAAGTACCTGCACAAAGGCCGGTGATCTTAATAATACTATCGCCGCCTACAAAGAGGGCAACCGGTGGCTGTGGAACGCCGCCATATGTGTAATAAAGCGTGTCAAACATTCCGGGGTGCAGCCCGTAGATGCTGATGGTGCCATTGCAGATGCCGCAAAAGTCGGGATTTGTGAAACCGATGGCACGCTGTGTAAACGGTGCGGTAAGCGTTACCGGCCCGAGCGTATTGGAAATACATACGCCGGCAGTTTTGGCCACAAAGTTGGAATAAGTGCCGGTGCATAACCCGCTTATCGTCACCGTGCTGTCAGCCGCTATGAAATGATAGACCGGCGGCTGCGCCACTCCGTCGCGCTTGTTCGTGATGGTATCTGTCTGACCGGGATGCAGGCCGTGCAGTGTTATACTGCCGGTGCATATGCCGCAGTATACCGGGTTCACAAAAGTTATTGACCTCATTGTAAACGCCGGGTTGTCCAAGGTCACAATGTCAATAGTGGCGGAAACGCAGAAGCCATAGGTGGCGCTGATGCCTGTATAGTCGCCGGCCAACAGTCCGGTAAATGTCCAGGTGCTGTCGGCAGGCACCGTAACCACCACTGTATGCAGCACACCGTTAAAGGTATACTTGATAGTATTGACCCCGGGATACAAATGATGTAACGTCATGGTGCCGTCGTTATTGCCGCAATAACTGGGATCTGTGAATGTGGCTGTGATCGGCTGCGGTGGTGGCAGCACCACCGTTACCGGCACCGAGGCGCTGCAGGCAAGCGATGGCGACGAAAATATCGTTATCACATAACTTCCGGCCACGAGGCTGTCTGTTATAGCGCCGACAACCCCCGTAAATGTCTGTATCGTAACGCCTGCCGATGAAACATCAATGGTCCACGGAGTGCCTGCGCCGCCCGGCACGATGGAGATCGCCTCCTTCCGGGTGCATGATGCCAGTGAAAGGACAGAATAACTTACTGTTGGCAGCGGCAAAATGGTAACGGTATATGCAAGTGTCTGCACCCCGGCCAGCGGGCAATTGTTATCTGTATAGGTTACGTAAAATGTGTAGGAGCCCGGCGCAACGCCAGTTGATGTCCATGTAAAAGTGCAATGAGGCGTGGGCGTACCATTACCGACAGTCGTAAAAGATGACCCGGCGGGCAATCCGGATGTGGTGACCGTAATATTATTTAACGGATCGACCTCTGTGGGGTTAATGGTCAGCGAGAACGCTCCGGAGTTTGCACAAATGTGAAAGTGTGTGCCATCGTCGATGGTGCCGCCGGTTGCCGCACTAAGCACACCTGTGGGAGGTATGTTGGTACACGTCTGCACCAGGAATGTCATTTCACGCTGGCTGGTTCCTCTCAGTTGCCCGCTGTGATATTCTTCTATGTTGTAGACCACCAGCGACCTTTGCAGTGCACTCGGGTTAAACGCTATTTGTCCTGTGTGCGGGTCGAATGAAAAAGATGAGGTTGCCAGCGGGTTGGCACCGGTAAAGGGAGGCACATAACTGACCAAACCTCCGGGCGCGCTTGTCGACGTACCATCCTGGCCGGGAACAAGGAAGAACGAAAGGCTGTCTCCATCGGGGTCTACAGCACCCGGATTGTAGTTATCAGGGTTAGCAAGGCAAAAGAACGGTGTAGGAATATTTGTGAGCACAGGGTTACTGTTGTGGGTCACCGTATTATTGAGTGTATCCACGAGTTGTATGGTAGAAGAAGGCGGCGATGGAATATTTGTAATGGTCAGTGCCCGTCCGGCAAAAGAGCCGACAAGGTTTCCGGTAAACAAAAACCGCCAATAAGCCGAGGGGCTTGTAACCGTATAGTCGGTGCTATAGACAAATTTCTTAATTCCCGGAATGGTATATGCAATATCAGTGCATTGTGTGAGCGTGATATCCGCCGGGCAAACCGGGGTAATTTCAACACCTGTGCTTGGGGGCTCAATGGCAAGATGGAGTGTGGTGATGAGTGTGCCTCCGTTGTAGACATACACCTCAGGTGTGTTTGTGGGCAATGCGCCAAAGGCTCCGCCCGGTCCGGACCCACAATCACCATAAGCAATAAGCGTTATCTTATAGGTATTGCCACTTACCCAGGTATAATAAAAGTCCATCCCAACCAGGTGGTTGGCACGAGCATTAATTCCTGACATCAACAGAATTCCCAAGCATATAAGGCCTCGAAGACAGGATACCACTTTCTTCATAAAATTTCCCCCGTAAAATGATCATCAATATTTTTGCAGTCTTTAAGTGGAGTGGCAGTTTGAGTGGTAAAGACTTCGCAAGGACTTATATCGACAACATAAAATTATCATTCTTTTTATTCATTACAAAAAATATTTTATTTAATAACAGCGAATTAATATCCTACATTTCAAAACGATAAAACCATTAAATTATTTCACTATGATGTTTTTTATCTTTTGTTTAAAAAAGCCGCCTGGTTTTTAATCAGCGCGGCTTTTAATTTATTTCTTTGCTCGTCACCTATCTCAGCAATGTCACATTGCCCTGGTGGTGCTCTACCTGGCCATCCTTGAATGTTGCCTCAATGAGGTAAACATACACACCGCCGGGTTGTGCAAGGTCATTATACTTGCCATCCCAGCCACGGCCATCTGTATTCGTAGTTTCAAATATCAACTGACCCCAACGATTATAAATGTCCATCTTGAACTTAACCACTCCCCTCGTCAGGAACTGGCGCGGGTAGAAATAATCGTTCGTGCCGTCTCCGTTTGGTGTGAACACGTTAGGGATATCCATGTAGCAATCCTTTTGAACCCATACCGTATCAAATGATGAACATCCGTTTACCGTGAGCATAGTTGAGTAATAGCCGGGTTGCGTTACCACTATACCTGCCGATGTATCGCCCGTGCTCCATAACCATTTCGTACCAGGGGCCGGTACATTGCGATCGTCGGTGATGATCACCGGGTTGCCGCCCGGGCATATGGTACGGTCAGGCCCAAGGTACAGATCCGGATGAGGTATTACAACTATCTTTCTTGTAGACGTTACATTCGGACACGCCCTGTAAAACGAATTGAGCGTTACCGTCTCTACGCCAGAGTCATCATAAGAATGCACTACCGGGTTTACATTCACAATATTGTTGGCATCGCCAAATGACCATGCATTACCCGTCTGGCCGATACTGGTATAAATACCTTTAAAGGTTATTGCCTGTCCGCGGCATATGACCGTGTCTGTGGCACTGATACTAATGACACTTATTGAGTCGACCTGCAATGTCTGTGTCGCCGTATCATAACATGGTTCGGTTGTAGCGGCTACTAGTTTTATAGTATAGGTATTGGTGTTCGTAAATGTGTGCGTAGGACTGAACGTAGCATTGTCTGTAACGCCGTCCCCGAATATCCATAAATACGTGGGCGGATTGTTAGTGATCGGGCTGGCACCGGTAGAGGTGTTGGTAAAGCTCACCAGCGAGTCCTGGCAGATGAACTTGTCGGGCAGCATCGAGAACCCTGCATGTACGTAGTTATTCAGGTAGACAGCTTCTCTTGTTGTATCCACGCACTTCGTATTTGTAATACTCAAAGTAATATGCGCAGAATCGTTGGTAGTATTGGTATAAACATGAGATGGATTGAGCGCAGTACTGATCGCACCATCACCGAAGTCCCAGTGGAAAAACAGTTCGCTTGCGGGGCTCGATAAATTGGTCAGCACAACCGTATCCGCTTTACAGCCATAACGAACGGAGGTTGTAAAATTGTCAGAAATGGGCGGTGCAACAAGCGTCACGGCGCAGCAACTGTCCGAGCAGGTACTTCTGCCGGCAGTCTGCACCACAAAATTGGAATAGGTACCCGCACATAAACCGGAGAATATGATAAAGCTGTCTGAAGTAATAAAGTGCGAAGTTGTAGGATAGGTCACAGCTCCGCCACTGCCTACGGGCGGCGTAAAGGTATATTGGATCGTGTCAAGCTGCCCCGGATGCAAATTGAACAGGGTGTCTATACCATCGCAGAAACCGCACTTGGTGGGGTTCTTCCCCGTGACCGTTCCCATCGTAAACGGCGGATTGACAAGCAAAACAGGCCACCCGATCGAATCGGAGACACACAACCCTTCAATAATATTCAGGTAATAAGTGCCGGCGAGCAGCCCACCAAGCGTATCAATGCCGTTTGGCGGGACAATGAACCCGACACGAGGCTGAATGACGCCATCCCTGCTGTAGCGTATGGAATCCAGCTTCCCCGGGTGCAGATTTTGCATTGCAATACATCCGTCATTACCGCCACAATAATCAGGACTGATAAAGCTGCGGTCGATATGGAAATGCGGTGTGTCGACCACGAATGGAATTTTTACGGCACACTGATTGCTGACCGATGTGTATATGATAATACTGTCAAGACCAGGCGCAACATTGACAACAAAATTATTGGAGTCCGTGTAGACAAAGAAACTATCGCCCGGGCTGGTAACGTATTGCCATATTTTTACCGTCCACGGCTTGCCTGTCCCTCCGGGGAAGATCATGTATTGCGCACTATCGGCACAGGTGGCTTTTGAGATCAGGGAGTCCCTCACCGTTGGCACCGGCAAGACCTGCACAGTAATGGCTGTTGTTTTAGAACCGGTAAGCGGACAGTTATCGTCGTAATAGTTCAGGTAAAAAGTGTAGGTGCCCGGAGGAACTGTTCCAGTGTTCACCGTAACGGAGACATGCGGACTGTCCGTATTATTATTGGTAACGAAGAACAGGAATCCGGGAGGAAGGCCTGTTGCCACGGCGGTAATATGAAGCGAGGTATCCGGCTCCCTGGGCTCCGTTCTGATCGTGAATATACCTGTATTCACGCATCCGTAAAGATGGGTACTGTCCACTTTCGTTGCGTTTATAACAGTGTCGATGTATCCTGTAGGAGATGTATTATGGCAACTGATAACGGTAAAGGTCATTTCGCGCTGCATGGTGCCTACCAACCGCTTATATACTATACCTGCTACGGTATCGTCCCGGAATTCTTCGATATTATACACAACAACGGCGCGCTGTATCAGCGGGTGGAAGCACATGGTACCTGACGCGGTATCAAATACCAGTGAACCACTGCTAAGTGTGAGCGGACTTGAAGGTATGGTCGGGGGCACATATCCAACCGGACCACCCGGGGCCGGACACAATGTAGAACCGGAACCGGAAGTGGCTGCAATAAGCGAGAATTTCAAGTCATCGCCTGCCGGTTCGTTTACCGGATTTACATCATAAAGGTCGACAGCACCGGGATTATAACACTGCTGCGTACTATCGCAAAAGAACGGAACGGGCAGCACCGTGAGCACCGGGCTGGAATTGTGCCCACGTGTATTCGTCGCCAGGTCATTATTTAGTGTGTCAATGAGCTGCATAGTGCTGGATACCGAGAGGTTGGTGATATCGCCTGCACGGCCGGCGGGCGAACCCGCGGGTCCATCATATCCCTCATAAACAAACCTCCAAAACCTGGAGGTATGTGGCAAAGTCACATTGGCTGTATAAACAAACTTCTTGATCCCCGGTATCAGTGACGCAAGATCATGGCATTGTGTAAGATTGGAATCTGCCGGGCAAACAGGGGTTACCTCCACACCCGGTACACCCGGAGCATATGGTATCAACGGGAGATCCAAACTGATGACCGCCGGCGATCCGGGAACCGCACCATCGAAGATACAAACCCGTGGCACAGAACTGGGGAGGGTACCGAATGCAACCGAACTGGACGAACTGCAGTTTCCGAAAAGTACCACTGTTATCTGGTATGTCTGATCGGCTGCCGTAAGGCCTACCCATTTATAATAAAGATCTGCGCCCACAATATGTGATGCATGCGCACTGGTATTTGCGGATAATAAAAAACACGCGCAGAGCAGGCTGCGAACCCAGGTAGGTAGAAATTTTTTCATAAAAATGCTCTGAATTAAGTATTATTATTTATAGGTCTGTAAGCAAATCAGGATACCGGGCGATTGTTCCACTGTTCAAATAACGTCTGCCAATTACCACCCCCTCAGTCAAACCAAATGTCATTTCTCAATTTTCCCTCTTCATTGCCACCACACTACCTCAGCAGCGTCACATTGCCCTGGTGATGCTCTACCTGGCCATCCTTGAATGTTGCCTCAATGAGGTAAACATACACACCGC
>CAYNGS010000012.1:0-16061 GCA_964396625.1 uncultured Flavipsychrobacter sp. | reverse complement strand
CCTCTTCCACATCATCTATCCCCGGTATGATCTCATATGGCCAGCCTTCATACTTAACCTTACCTTCCACCTGGTACAGAAAGGCTAACCGCTTTTTTTTGCCTTCTTCAGAATCAGGTACAGACAGGAATATTTTTTTATTGTTCCGCAACTGCTCAATATTCTTCGCCACAACGGCCTTGCCTGCGTCACCCGAAGAATTTGAGATCGTTGTGGAAATATTTTTGTCCGTTTCTATGTCAAGAGCTACTTCATTTATTTTTTGAACGATATCTGTATAATGCCCCCATTTTTCTTCGCCCATGTCCGAAATGAACTTCATTCCCTTGGGTAACCCCTGCAGTTTTGTGATCTCGGGATAACTCTGCAGGCTGCAATTCCTGACGAAAATGGGAATAACGATACATGACCCATTGTTGTATCGCTCAAGGGCAGGGGCCAGCTCATTGTCGCGGATATACGGCGATATAAGAAAGGACTGGCTTATGAGCAGGAGGACTATCTGGGCGCTATTAAAGCTGTTTTTAATTGTATCATCCCAGTCACCACCGGGAGTTATTTTTTCGTCATACCAGATATTGATATTCGGGCAACTTTGTTCGTTCAGATATGTCAGAAGCTCGGGAAGATATCTATCCTTCTCCTGGTGCGAGTATGAGATAAAGAGGTTGATCTTAGACATGATCTAAAAAATTGTCCTAATGGTTCATGTGAATTAAAAATCGTTTCTTCTTGCAATATAGGCAAGTATAGTTGCGTTTAAAAATAATATAAATTTTGTTATGTAGCACAAAAAACGCGCTCTACAGCTATTTATGATATTTTTGCATCTAAATAACCTCTTTTGAGCGCCGACGTATTTTTGATAACGCCTCCCTTTACGCAATTAAATACTCCTTATCCGGCCACTGCATATCTAAAAGGTTTTCTGAATACGAAAGGCATCAGTTCCGTACAGGCCGATCTCGGTATTGAGGTCACGTTGGAATTATTCTCGCGAAACGGACTGCAAAAGATATTTGAGCAAATCGGATCTGGCAACCCAACACGAGGAGGTGAAAATGAGAACATCAACAGGATAATTGATCTGCGAAATGATTATATCAATACCATAGACGCTGTTATTTCATTCTTGCAGGGCAAAAACCCCACGCTTGCGCACATCATCTGCAAGCGGGATTTTCTGCCTGAAGCCGAACGTTTCGCCCAGGTAGATGACCTTGCATGGGCGTTTGGCAGCATGGGCATACAAGACAAGGCCAAGCACCTTGCTACTTTATACCTCGAAGACCTCTCGGACCTGATCAAGGAATGTATCGACCCTCATTTCGGGTTCAGCCGGTATGCAGAGCGAATGGGCAGAAGCGCCAATAGCTTTGACGAGTTATACGATGCGCTGCACAGCGAAAGCACTTACGTCGACAATGTACTGATCAGCATTCTGCGGGCAAGGATACCGGAAATATCTCCTGCCCTTGTGGCGATATCGGTGCCTTTTCCGGGCAACTTATATTCCGCTTTTCGCTGTGCCCAATGGATCAGGATGCATTATCCGGCCATCAAAGTGGCCATGGGCGGTGGTTTCCCAAACACCGAATTGCGCTCACTGTCGGATGCCCGCGTGTTTGAATTCTTCGACTTTATTACGCTCGACGATGGCGAGGTCCCGCTGGAAAATCTGCTTAAGTATATCAGAGCTGAAATACCTGCCGATGGACTGAAACGCACATTCATGCTGGCCGAAGGCAGAGTCACCTACGTCAACAACAGTGCTTGCGCCGACTACCGCCAGGGACAGATCGGTACACCCGATTATAACGACCTTCTGCTTGACAAATATATCTCCGCCATTGAAGTGGCCAACCCCATGCACAGCCTGTGGAGTGACGGCCGCTGGAACAAGCTGACCATGGCACACGGATGCTATTGGGGGAAATGTACTTTTTGCGATACATCGCTTGATTACATTCAGCGCTACGAACCGCTATCGGCGCAACTGCTTTGCGACCGTATGGAAGCGATCATAGCACAAACCGGCCAGAGTGGTTTTCATTTTGTTGACGAAGCCGCGCCACCTGCGTTAATGCGTGAACTGGCCCTGGAAATAATAAGAAGAAAACTCGTTGTAAGCTGGTGGACAAACATTCGCTTCGAAAAAAGTTTCACCCGTGATCTGTGCCTGCTGCTTAAAGCGTCTGGCTGCATTGCTGTGTCGGGCGGGCTGGAGGTCGCCTCTGACCGGCTGCTGGAACTGATACAAAAAGGAATTACCGTGGCACAGGTGGCAAAAGTGAACAAACATTTTTCGGAAGCCGGGATAATGGTTCATGCTTACCTGATGTATGGTTTTCCTACACAAAGGGCTCAGGAAACAATAGACTCGCTCGAGATGGTTCGCCAAATGTTCCAGGCGGGCGT
The DNA here is from genome assembly GCA_964396625.1 of uncultured Flavipsychrobacter sp. Taxonomy (GTDB): domain Bacteria; phylum Bacteroidota; class Bacteroidia; order Chitinophagales; family Chitinophagaceae; genus Nemorincola. Next base: position 13,643 of record CAYNGS010000012.1, on the reverse strand, counting down.
GCTGCAATCGGCTTTCTGGCACCAGTTTGCCATGACCGCGCACAGCCCGGTGGGTATGTACCCTGAAAAATTCAAGGTAAAAAGGGAAACCGGATCGGTCGGTACGTTTGCCAATAATGACATTGTGCACATTGACCCTACCGGCGCCGACCACGACACATTTACCGCCGGCCTTAAGAAATCACTACTCAATTATATGCACGGCGCCTGCCTCGACTACAATTTGCAAAAGTGGTTTGAATTTAAGGTACCCAAAACAAGCGTTGCACCTGACTATATAATAAAAGCCCTTGAAACAGAAGAATATGCAGCCGTTCAACCGACCTCCAAGATCATCTGGCTGGGTGGCAAGCCGGAGATAGCGATCTCGACCAAATCGAAAAATGGCAACAACTGGGAAATCGCTTCGCTTTTATTTCAGGGCAGACGCGACAGCACCACAATTAAGGTGGATAAACAGAAAGGCCTTTGGCTCGTGGATATGCTTCAGCTTTTGTCTATTGACAATTATAAAATACTAACGCTGCGGGATGTAAAAGACAATTTCGAGTCCAATGGCCACGACGACTTTGAGCTTTTCTGGGACAATAAACCGGTAAATACCCTGCATAAATTCGGGCTGCTGACGTTGTAGTCGCTTCGTTTACCAAACATTCGTTATGAAAAATGCTTTCTGCTTCACTCTGTTTCTGGTCTATGGCTTTGCATGTGCGGGCCAGGCAGCGCACACGACAGCAGCCAAACCTCAACACCCTGCTGCTGCACCCGGCCCTATGTCGTGCGCTATCGAAGGGAAGATCGTTAGGATAATCCCCCCGTCCAACGCGGATTCTGGTACAGTTTGTGCGAAGTATCCGTGCCGGGCTATGGTTAAGATCATGTCCGTTTTCGGCTGTGGATCCTCGGTATCGCAGTCGCTGGCCGAGGGAGACACCGTCACGATGAGATTCGTTTATACACTGCACAAAACCGCAAGCTTATTTCCGAAAATGAAGGTTCAGTATCCGGGGCTTAAAAAAGGGAATAAATTCACTGCGACTGCGGAAGAGCGTCTAAAGCCTGGCACCCAGGCAGAATTCATCATTTTCGATTACAAATTAAAATGATTCGTCGCATAATGGCGGCAAACTGTTCTGAATAAGATTCGTATCTTTAGCTATCAACAAAATCACAACCGGTGAATAAAATTTCCTTGGCTATTATAGTCGCTTTTATAGTTGCGGCGCTGTATGTAGTCTCTACAGCTCAAAACAAGATGGCCGAAAACTACCGGCATTTTGGCGCAGCCGAAGAACTGGGGTCTGACGACGATGCCAATGCGCGCTATGACTATGAACTCATGCAACTACGCGATCCGGCTACGGGAAAGATACCTGCCCATATCAGGGAGCGGGAACTGGCATACGCCGCATCGCTGCCCGACGATGGCTATATCTCTGCTGCCGCTAAATCGACTTCTGCCGGATGGCAATCAAGGGGCCCCTGGAATGTAGGCGGCAGAACGCGTGCATTCGGAATTGACGTAAGCAATGAAAAAAACCTTGTGGCCGGCTCATGCTCGGGTGGCATGTGGCGCTCTACCGACGGGGGGCTAAGCTGGCAGCAAACCAATGCATCAAATGTGTGCCGGAGCGTGTCGTGCCTGACGCAGGACACCCGCACAGGGCACAACAACGTCTGGTATTACGGCTCGGGCGAGGCCTATGGCGCGTCTGCGTCACTCACCGGCGCTTACTACCTTGGCAACGGTGTTTATAAGTCGACCGACAGTGGTAAAACATGGAACGTGCTGCCCACAACCACAACGGCGAACCTTAACGGCCTCGATTCGTGGGGCGACCTCATCTGGAACATTGTGACCAACCCGGCAGATTCGCTTCACGATGCCGTTTACGCAGCAGCATATGGGGCTATCTACAAGAGTCTGGACGGCGGTGCCACGTGGACCTCGGTATTGGGGGGCTTCGGCACTTCCTATTTTACTGATGTTGCGGTCTCCAAGACAGGAATAATTTATGCAACCCTTAGCAGCGAAACTTCCAACGGCGGCATTTACCGGTCTGCCGATGGTATCACATTTACCAATATCACGCCGCCCAACTTCCCTGCCACCTACAACCGTGTCAAGATAGGCATCAGCCCGTCCGACCCTGACCAGGTTTATTTTTTAGGAAACACACCCGGTTACGGTTTGCCCGACACTAATTATATCGGTACAATTGAGTGGAACAGCCTTTGGAGATATACGTACCTATCAGGCGATGGAAGTGCCGGCGGCGGCAGATGGCAGGACCGCTCGATGAATCTTCCTTCTGCTGGTGGCGTTTTCGACAAATTTACCTGCCAGGGCTCCTACGACCTTGTTGTAAAGGTGAAGCCGAACGATACTAATGTGGTGTTCGTGGGCGGTACCAATTTATACCGGTCCAACTCAGCATTCGCCGATAATACGCACACGGCATACCTCGGTGGTTACCAGGAAGGAGCTACACTACCTGTTGTAAACGATTTTCTCAATCACCACCCTGATCAGCATGAACTCGTTTTTTTCCCCGGCAACCCCAACCGGATGATATCTTCGAACGACGGCGGCATATTCTACTGCAACGACAACACAGTGCCTAACGCTTTGTGGACATCGCTGAATAATGGTTATATCACCACGATGTTTTACACATGCGCCATTGACCACGCTACTACCGACAATATCGTTATTGGTGGCGCGCAGGACAATGGCAGTTGGTTTACAAACAATACAAACCTCACAAGCCCTTGGGTAACCCCTCGCGGCGGAGACGGCTCTTACTGCGCGATCGCCGATTCGGGCAAGGCATTTTACTTTAGCATTCAAAACGGCAAGATCATGCGGGCCAGGCTCGATGGTTCGGGAAATATTCTCAATTTTGCGCGCATCGACCCTATCGGTGGGTTTGGATACCTGTTCGTGAACCCATTTGTCATTGACCCGAACAATAATGACATTATGTACATGGCAGGTGGCAAATCGCTTTGGAGAAATAATAACCTGTCCGGCATTCCCTATGCCAGCAACTGGGATTCCATCGCTACAAACTGGACCAGGTTCCCTGACTCAAACTTTGCCGGGGGGGCAATGATCACCGCAGTTGCTGCTTCAAAAACGCCAGCCAATCGTGTCTATGTCGGCACCAGCACCCGCAGAGTATTTCGTATTGACAGTGCCAATACCGTAACTCACGTTACAAAAGAAATTACTGCTTCAACAGGCACTGTCATTTTCCCAAGTGGTGCAACAGTAAGTTGCATTGCTGTTGACCCTACAAATGCGGATAATGTGATGGTCGTTTTTTCCAACTACAATGTGTACAGTTTATTTTATTCCAATGATGGAGGCAAGTCGTGGAAGAAGGTGGGTGGTAACCTGGAACAATATAATACTACCGGTGCAGGCAACGGCCCATCGTGTAGGTGGGCCAGCATTGTGCCTGTAAATGGCGGAACAGTTTACCTTGTGGGCACAAGTGTAGGCCTGTTTGCAACCACACAGTTAAAGGATACCTCAACCGTTTGGGTCAGGCAGGGAGCAAACACTATCGGATATTCGCTGGTCGACATGATGGACTACCGCTCAACGGATGGCCTTGTGGTTGTAGCCACACACTCCAATGGTATATTCTCTTCCTATATATCCGGACTGGGCGACGTGAACGGAATACAGGCGATTGCCGCAGCGGATCCGGGTTTAAATTTCACGGCCTACCCCAACCCATTCAGAAGTGAAGCCAATATACAGTTCAGCCTCAGGGACAAATGTAATGTGAGCGTTAATGTATATGATGAAATGGGAAGGCTGGTCCGTACTGTGGCTAATGAACAAATGGACGCAGGTGAGAAAAAATATTTGTTTACGGCGAATAATTTGTCTGCCGGAATTTACTATTGCACACTTCGGGCCGGTCCGTTTACAGAAACAAAAAGATTGATGTTGCTCAGATAACAACACAGCGGAATGCAGCCGAAAGCATTGTTGGAAGCGTCTTTGAAGAGTAAACGCTCGCGAGATTTATTGTGCACAATATTTATACATTCCAAAAAAATATACCGACACATTTAATTATTAAGCTGTTAACATAATCAAGCCTTTGCCATCCGGGAGTTAACACTATCAAATTAACGAGCTTAGTCTTATCTTTGCCGTTCTGCTTAAATAATTTTTTTTGACTATGTCATCAACCTGGTTTCGTCGCAATAAGAAAGGCATACTCACTACTACCGAAGAAAAGAAGGAAACACCCGATGGCCTGTGGCATAAATGCCCGCAATGCAAAGCCACCGTCACTGTAAAAGAACTCCATGATAACCTTTATGTATGCCAGCAATGCGGCTATCATAACCGCATAAATGCCAAGGAATATTTCGAGATCATTTTTGATCAAAACCAATACGAACTGCTTTTCGAAAACATAGTGCCAAAAGATTTCCTCGGTTTTGTGGATATGAAACCTTATGAGGCAAGGCTTGTTGAAGCCCAGGAAAGTACCGGCCTGAAGGATGCGATGACCGTTGGCGTGGGTAAAATGAACTGCAAAGATTTCGTTGTGGCATGTATGAATTTCAGTTTCATTGGCGGCTCAATGGGTTCAGTTGTGGGCGAAAAAATAAGCCGGGCCATCGACTATTGTATAACTCATAAAATGCCGCTGATGGTCATTTCGAAATCAGGTGGCGCCCGTATGATGGAAAGTGCTTTTTCCCTGATGCAAATGGCCAAAACGGCTGCAAAACTCACACAGCTCGCCAGTGCAAAATTGCCTTATATATCTCTGATGACTGACCCTACGACCGGTGGTGTTACCGCGTCCTACGCCATGCTGGGAGATATTAATATAGCTGAACCGAACGCACTGATCTGTTTTGCGGGACCGCGAGTCATTAAAGAAACCATCAAAAAAGACCTTCCTGCAGGGTTTCAGCGCTCCGAGTTTTTACTGGATCATGGCTTTCTCGATTTTATTGTGGACCGGAAGATCATTAAGCATAAGCTCACCCAGGTGCTGGCATGGTTTATGAAAGAAAAGGGTGAACTAAATGATCAGGCTGTTTAAGCCGGAATTTTGCAAGAGAACGTTTACATAAAAAACCGTCCAGCTACATTTGAATATGCCATAGAAGACAGGCTAAAGGCAGGCATTGTACTCACCGGCTCTGAAATAAAATCTGTCCGCAATGGCAAGGTAAGCTTCAATGACAGTTACTGTTTTTTCAACGACGGCGAACTTTGGATCAAAAGCCTGCACATAGCCGAGTATGTAAATGCAGGCTATGCGGGCCATGCACCCGTCCGTGATCGCAAACTTTTGCTGCAGAAAAAGGAACTGGCCAAGTGGCATGCCAAAGTGAAGGAAAAAGGATATACCATAGTGCCGCTGGCAATGTTCATAAACGAAAACGGCTTCGCAAAACTGGAAATAGGGCTGGGAAAGGGTAAGAAGATCCACGATAAACGCGAGAGCATTAAGTCGCGGGATGTAGAGCGCGAAATGAAGCGGTATATCAAATAGCCGCCACAGTGTTGGTTACGCTACCTCTTCTTTAAAAGAAATACCATAGTGGGCAAGCTCCGTGAGCACCGGCCGGTAAACGGCTGGCATATTGGGCAGCAAAACCCCGGTTGGCGGGTTTATCTTTTTATTCATCACCAACCTGGCCAGGATTCCGATGGGCAAACCGACTGTCTTCGCCATCGCCGACAGTTCACTGTTTTCGCCTTTCAGCACCATGGCGCTCGTAAGATTTATTTTTTTTCCTTTATGCAGGTATTCAATCTCATGTTGCATCACCACCATATCCTTATCATGCGGCTGCATCTTCCATCTGTCCATCAGCAAACCGTGCAATACATCTGCTGAAGACAGTTTGCCTGCAGGTATGGGTTTCTCGTCAAACAGTCCTAGCCATTGCAACATAGACACGACCTTGTCAGTTTCACCAATGCCCAGTCTTGCTGCTATATGTTGCTGAAGTGTTTTGTGGCCCGTTAGGCCGGTTTTCTTTTTCAGCCACGATGCATAAGTGGCGCCCTTTGTGTCACTAACATCCTCCTGGTCTGTCAGTCCCAGCGTTATCAATGCCTGCCAGCCCTTGCAAAAAGCAGGATGACGAAGTGTGGCACGCAAAAATGTCTTCACGTCAGGCACCTCGTAGGTGTCCAGATACTTAAGCGAATCCCGGTTGGGATAATAGGCAAGCGAACCCAGCCCGCTCACAGTTATTTTCTTATTGTCCTCAAACATTTTTTCATAGGGCACCTCTACGTGTTTTCCTTTACTCAGGTATTTTGCGCCACCGAATCCCGCAGTAATAACATTCCTGGGATTCCAGCTAAATTTATAATGCCACGGATTATCGTCACTCTCCGGCGCTACCAACCCACCACAAAACGACTTGAAACTGGTGATGATACCCGAAACCCTGTGAATGCCGTGAATGATCTTATTGGCGGTCATATGGTCGATGCCCGGGTCCAGCCCCATTTCGCACATGAACATAAGGCCGGCCTCTTTAACAGCCTTATCCATAGCCTTCATCTCATCCGATATGTAGGATGATGTGATCAGGTTCTTTTTATGCTTCAGGCAATCTTTTGCGAGATGAATGTGGAGGTTAGGTGGCATCAGGGAAACAACGATACTTGCTCTTTTTACTAGCGGCTCCCTTTGGGCTGCGTTTGTGATATCTATAACTGCGGCTTCTGCAAATGAATTTTTTCCTATCTTTTCGGCAATCGCCTGGGCATCTCCGTCTGCTACGATAACCTTCCACTTATTTCGTGGTGCGTGAGATAAAAGGTATTGAATAAGATATATGGATGATTTACCGGCACCTGCAACCAATATTGTTTGCATATTTTCTATGTTGGAGTAACTGTAACTTAATTAAATAATAACCCGGCCCAAATGTAATATTATTGCTTAATTATTTTATAGTTGCCTTTTAGCTATATTTTTAATAAATAAATAAATAAAAATATAAAATGAATAGTACATGGAACAAGGCAGATGTGGGTATCAGCGAATTAAATGCCCACTCCAAGAACACGATGGCACAATTGCTGCAAATATCTTTTACAGAGATCGGTACAAATTACATTAGGGCGACGATGCCCGTGGGCCCACACTCCCATCAGCCACACGGGCTGCTCCATGGTGGCGCGTCCGCTGCGCTGGCTGAGACAATAGGCAGCGTCGCCTCATCATTAGTTATAGATCAGAAGAAACAGATGTGCGTTGGCATCGAAATCAACTGCAATCATCTGCGGGCAAAACGGGACGGCATTGTGACTGCAACTGCTGAGCCTTTACATCTCGGCGCGACTACACATGTGTGGGACATAAAGATCCGCGATGAGAAGGAGAAATTGATTTGTGTGAGCAGGCTTACAGTGGCCATTCTTAAGAAAAAGTAATTGCTTAGACTTTCTTTGGAAAATTAAATAATTTGCTGGTTATCATGGGTATAAAAAAGATACCGATGGTAATAATTGAGGTCGCCCAATCTGTTACATGGCTTTCGAGCATCAAACTAAACTCCGCACCGGGATAGAAATGAACAAATACCGACAGCGCCAGCTTTACTCCAAGTATGCCAATAACGATAAATGCACATCCCTCAAGAAACGGATAGTGGTGCATCAGTTTTACAAAGCCCTGCGCCACAAAACGCATAGCAAGTATACCGATGAATACCCCTGTGAGTATAATGATAATATTCTTTGAGAAAGCTACTGCAGCAAATACATTGTCCAACGAAAAAACGAGGTCCATTAATTCAACTGAGATCACTGTGGCCCAAAACGTACCCAGCCGCCGGACGACAAATTTATAAACTGCGTTGGTATCCTTGTTCAGATGCTCCTCAGTTTTCTCCTTGTTACGCTTCTTTCTCAGCCAGTCAAGCGCGAGGTAAACGAGATATAGCCCACCCAGTGCCTTGAGCCACCATATTTTTACCAGGTAGGTAGCAAATACGAGGCATAAACCACGGAAAAGGTAGGCACCGAATATCCCGTACTTCAATGCCCTCCTGCGATCGGCCACCGGCAGTTCCATCACCATAGTGGCCAGCACGGCGGCGTTGTCTACAGACAACAGACTTTCTACAAGGATCAGGTTGCCAATGATAAGCAAACTGGAAACAGGGTGCCGCAATATCTCTTGAATCAGCTCGTTCATTTATCTCCGGTTATTTTTTCTCGGATAGATCCCGCATCTCATGCAAAAGGATCAAAAATACAATATACTGCTTAAAGTGATTTTCCGTTTTAAAAACAAAAATGCCTGCCCCGTTGCTGAGGCAGGCATTTCTATTTCCGTCAAAAAAATTATTTCGTTATGGTCACCTTCTGTGTGATGATCTGTCCATCAATATTCATTGTGGCTACATAAACACCCGGTGGCAATCCATTTGTTTCAATTGAAACAGTGTTATTGCGAACGGCAAACTGGTTTGAGTACACTACTCTGCCCTGCATGTTCATCAGGTTGATAGTGATCCTTTCTGATACCGGCTGGCTAAACACAATATCGAACACTCCGCTATTAGGATTGGGCACTACTTGAATATTTTCGTTATTGTGGTTCAGCGTGCTCACGCTGTTGGGCGTGTGTACGTAGATAGTGTCGTAATAAGTGATCACAGAGCCAAGTATCGAATCTTTGTAGGCCACTACTTTAAGGCCAGTTGTCGTCCATTTTACGTCCTGAGGCCCTGTACCGACGCCCGAAGTGGAACTGCCACCTGCAAAATCCCACCTGATCGTGCCATTGCATTGAGTCTTTACCGGCGCAGTAAATTTGACACTGTCGACGGAACCTGCACTAATAGTATCGTAGTTAGCGATCAGGTGGGGTACACCGGGATATAAAACGATGTGCGCCCACCATGTATCCCAGTAATTAGCCGGCGACGCAGGTGTACTCTCCTGTATTGTATAAAAGTCCAGGTCATTTCTCGGGTCTGTAGTGGTCGCAGAATAATCTCCCCACCTGTTTTTTCCGCCGCCGAAATTCTGGAAATAATTTGCTTGCCCATGCCTGAATATAAACGGTTGATGCATAGAATCAAGCGGGTCGGTGTGCATTCTATAGACGTAGGCAGCACTTGGATACATTAAACTGGAGTGATAGCTAAACCCGATCAGAGCATCGTTGTTTGCGTTGACAGCAATAGAAGGATAGTCAAAAAAACTTGGGGTGACCGGGTCGTCAATCAATCCGTTTTGAATTGGTGTTGCTGTTGTATCTACCTGCCACCACATAACCGAACAACGGGTCACCGCGCCACTAGTCGGCAAAAAAACAGTATGCGCGCACCACAGGCTGTTGTTCCTATAGATCAATCTGTGAATACGATTGTCACCAGCGTCGGTTTTATCTGACGTACCCAATTGCGGGGCAAAATCGGCACCATTTCCCGGGCCCGAGCCCTTCCAGTGCATCGTAGACGTTGGGTAACCCACAGAACTCATCACGGGCGAGCTTACAGGTCCCGAAATTTTCCACAATCTCAATTTCCCGCTGTTACCGCTATTGACCTCCATAAGAAATGCGCTTTCCTGTGTAGTATCGTATGTGATAGCGGGGCATAATGTAAACGACGAAGATTGACTGATCTTAACATAAGGCGCCCCAGTGCCGGCCATAATGCTGGCGTAATCAAACACATAGACGACGCCCCCGGTAGCACCGCCAGATGTGTTCTTAAACATATTTCCTGTAACCGTGATCCATTTACTATTAAACCCGACACATGGGTAATCAAGCCACGCAGCATCAGTAGGATCAACCCTAATAGCATATCTGTGCCACGTTCCCTTGGGATCACAGGTTGCGGATACTGCGATTAAGATCGTAGAAGTGGTCATACCGGTCTGATTTACTGCGTCAGTAATCATTATCCACCTGTTGTAGTACGGATCATAGTGAACCCTTGGGTCGAAGGGGTCTGTACCAGACGGCAGTACGGAAGGCCCCGAAATACCCGTGCTCCAAAAACCAGACAAACTAAGCAATGAGCTGTTGGTACCATCTCTCCTCTGAATATGAATATTGGGGTTAATGGCGGTGACACAATAGGTGATGTCTACGTCGCCATGTGTATCCGGTGGGATATCGGTACCATTAGATTTGGTGGACTCAAAAGTATCTGCAGGCGCCTGCGCAACCGAAAGATAGCCGGGGGTAGTATTAATATTGTTCAACCTCGCAGCCGATCTTTGGATCATATGCACCTCTGATGGATCTGGTTCTGTCGGCTCAGGGCGGTCATATTCATCTTCTTCTTCATCCAAAGGCATCCTACGATACTTCGGCACCGGGTGGGTGGCCTCATAACTTGCAGCCTCAGTAAAATTAACATCCGACTTTACCGATTCGCGTCCTCTAGTGTAAATTGTAGTCTGTGCAATTGACGATGAAGCTAAAGTTATTAACAAAATAACAATACTTTTAAACCTAAATCTGCAAGCAATCCGAGCTAAAGAATAAAGCGTTTTTTTTAACATTATCATAATTTTCGCGAATCTAAACGAATATTATGAACGAGGGCAATTATTAGTTATTAACCGGGCTTTTTCAGGGGTGAATCGGTAACTGATTACGATCAAAAATATTGGAGCTATCTCATCGACCTGATAATACGCCGTGTTCTTCGATCGGCTCGGGAGTTTTGCAGGTCAATAACCGCCCATACCGCCGCAGGTATCCATCCTATTATCGTGCACTGCAGCAATAAGCAAATTATCCCTCTTAGGATTTTGCCTCTCAATAAAAACGAAAGCCAGGGAACCAATATTGCAATTAATGTCATATTAGCTAAACAATCCTATAAAATTAAAGAAATTACACCAAACTCAAAAAGTTACATTGAGCGCGTTCAAGACTGCGTTAAGCCTGACAATGGTCATAGCATTTAACATCTATAACAGACTAATTTTGTAAACGTATACTGAGGCAATTAACAGAGCGACCCTGCAACGATGAAAGAAAAAAAAAGAAAAAAAATCTTAGGCACAAAAACAGGTGAGATCATCCACCTGGCAAAAGCTGTGGGCAACGATTTTGATAAAAAAGCCATTCACGATCTGCGGGTAACCGTCAAGAAACTGCGCTCTTTCTTACGTTTTCTAAGATTCTGCAATGATGCCCCCCATCTTAAGATCCCTAAGAAGCTAAAAAGACTTTACCATATAGCCGGTGCAATACGTGATGCACAGCTCGAACTATCAACCCTGACTAAAAAAAAACTGCTGCTGCCTGCTTATACAAACAGGCTTGATCACATCATCAGCAACCAGCGTAAGCAATGGGAAAAACACTACTCAAAAAAAATGGTCACATCTTTCGGCAAAAAGCTGCTTGCCAGGAGATATACGGTCTTCAGTGACGACGATGTTGCCTCTTTCTTTAGTAATAAAATGATTGCGGTTGAGGCATTAAGCAAACTAAAATCACCGACTGATAACCAGGTTCATACGGTACGCAAGCTAGTGAAGGATATTTTGTACACCGCCAGTCTCATCAGCGAAGGAGTTGCCGGCGCGCTGCAACCTTTGACCGTTAAGAAATCAGAAGAAATTAGCGACATGATCGGCGACTACAATAACCGGCGCAATCTGCTGGATCATTTAAAGACTTTCTCTTCGAAGGCAATGGAGGAAGACGAGCAAAAGGCAATCAAATCCTTTTGCGACAAAGAGATCAGAAGCCTCAACGTTGCAAAGGGCAGAATTTTGACCAAAGTGCGCGCCTTCGTAACAGAATCAAGGACCCATACGAAAAGCAGCGTCAACATTTGACAGTTACAGTTCCAACAGCTTATTTACCGTTGCCCAGTTGCGCGTGGTGGCTGCGACGCCAAGCTTTTTCTCCACAAAATTGTTTGAAAAACGCGTGTCGGCATAGCCACCGGTAGACAGGTAGACCTCCCGGTTAACTACTTTTGCCGCTTCAGCATCATTTGAAAAATTCTCAAATAAGCCGCATAGTTTTTTGTCCGGTATATCGGACAGAAAGGACACATAAAGTTGTCTGGGTTCTGCGTTGCTTAAATTTCCAAATGGATTATTTTTAATTGCCAACTCTATCTCGCTGGCCGTCCTTACTATTGTGATGACTTCAAAACCTGTTTTCTGAAGTATTCTTTTTTCAATCTTTCTCCTCAAAAGCTCCGGGTCCGATTCGGGAGTATCGAAAAGCACATTACCACTCTGAATGTATGTAACGATATTCTTAAAACCCGGCATTTTGAAATGGGTGCGCAGATCCTCCATCTTTATCAGCTTCTGACCACTGACATTTATACCGCGTAATAAGGCTATATAACGTATCATACCCCTATGTAACAATTTTAGTGCCTGATAAAAATACACCGAAAAGATGTTATCGATACTTTTACCGAAAATAATTTTATGGCCGGATATTCATCAACACCACTCGCAAAAAAGCTTGGAATAAAGGCCGGCCACCGGGTGAAACTGGTGAACGCACCGGATTATTATTTCAGCCTGTTCACCGATCTGCCCGGTGATATTAAGATCGACATTGAAGAAAAGGGCAGGAAAGACTTCATCCACTACTTTGCGAAAAACGAAGCCGAACTGAACAAAATGCTGCCGAAACTGAAAACGGAGATAAATCCGGCTGGCATGATATGGGTATCCTGGCCGAAGAAGTCGGCCAGGGTGAAGTCCGATGTAAATGAAAATATGATTCGCGACCTCGCGCTGAAAACAGGCCTTGTAGATATTAAAGTCTGCGCCGTTGACGATACATGGTCTGGCCTGAAACTGGTGATTCCCGTTAAAGACAGGGGTCTGTAACACAAATATCCTGCACGAGCTGTTCACCATTTTATGATATAATCAAATTCGGCATGTGACTAATTCCCGCTACCCCTTTTATTTGGTTGCGCGACTTACTTTCTACACCCGACTTTCCACTAAAACATTACCTTTGGCAACATCAATTTTCATCAAAAGGCACAATGAAAAAAAACATAGCATTACTCGCCGGCGGTTATTCCGGTGAATACGTGATTTCCATACAAACTGCTGAGACCATTGAAAAAAATCTCGACCATGCACTATATAATGTCTATAAGATAATTATTACGAGGGATGAATGGTTTTACGAAACCGGCAAAAAAAAGATACAGATCGATAAAAATGATTTCTCGCTCACCATAAAACGCACTAAGATAGTTTTTGACTGTGTTTTTATTGCCATGCATGGCACCCCCGGCGAGGACGGCCGCATACAGGGCTACCTCGACATGCTGCGGATACCATATACCACCTGCAATTCAATTGTGTCGGCACTCACCTTCAATAAGAGCTATTGCAATAAAGTGGTAAAGGCATTTAACGTTGTGAACATTGCCAATTCGGTGCACCTGATAAAGGGTGAACCGTACTCGATGGGTGCTGTACTAGATCAACTGAAACTCCCTCTTTTCGTAAAACCGAACGAAAGCGGTAGCAGCCTTGGTGTGAGCAAGGTAAAAAATGTGGAGGAGTTGCTGCCTGCAATCGAAAAGGCGTTCAGGGAAGATAACCAGGTACTGATCGAAGAATTCATCGAAGGCAGAGAGCTTACGATCGGTGTTTA
>CAYNGS010000011.1:0-16310 GCA_964396625.1 uncultured Flavipsychrobacter sp. | reverse complement strand
CACGTCTTATTATAGATGAGGTTGATGTCCTTGCCGATATATTCGGCCATTACGACCGCGTCTCCTCGCGCACTGAGCGCCGCACCGACCCCGAGCGTGTCCGTGTCCGCCAGCTCATCTACTCCCTCGCTATCGACGATTATAGTACCGAGAACGACCGAACTATCACCCCAGCCGCCATCAATCTCACCGATCAGATATTGACATAAAAAAGCCCCGGAATTACCGGGGCTTCCGTCAAAAATAGACTACCAACTGCATCCGCAATTGTTGCAGGTATGCCCTATTTTATTAGCGCCGGAAAATCCCAGCAGCACCCCAATTAAGGCGAATATTGTAAAGGGAAGAAGAAGAATGAACCCAAGGCATCCCTTCCCTGCGCTAAATCCTTTCTTATAGCTGAATATACTCGGCGAGCCGCATTTCGGGCATCTTGCAATATTTTCTTCCATATAGTAAAGTTAACTACGCTCCGCAATAGTTGGAAGCGGCGTTTGAAATGTCGGGTTCTTAGTTATAATTATGTTCGGCCTGGCACCTTTCCAGTTAAAGCAAATTCTGTCCGATCCACAGTTCTCGTAGAATAGGCATCCTTTTTTCATCTTATCCGCATCAAATTTCACGTCAGAGTTTTCCCAATACCAAAGGAATAATTTTACCAACAAATGGGTATTACCCGTAAGTCTGACCTTTTGAATCCGTAGGCTATCATCATACGTACAGACAATATCGACAGGCGATTTATCGTCATCGTGATCAAGGACGCCTCCAGGATAAACCTTAAAATGAGAATGTATGGGATCATTATCCGAATCGACATTTTTTGAGCACCCAAGTTTCTCTGCCATATAATGCGGGATTTCCTGAAGCCACCATAACCTTGCGCCTATTAGCATCACAAGCCGGTGATGAGAGCTATTGTATTCAAGACCGGCCTCCATGTTGTATGCATTCACCGAACCAAAAACAATGGTGGCCTGATCTTCAGTTAAAGAATGGAAGTCTCCGAAGCTTTGTATCAACTGCGCATGAGAACACCATGCAGAAATGACAAAAACAATAAGTAAAATACGTTTCATATCCCTTTATTTTTATGTAAAATTAACAAATCACACCAGCCCCACAACTTCATTCCGCCACATGCCTCCTCCTCATTAATATCGCTCCAACAATAGCAACCGCTGCGCCAATTAAGATCATGTTCCTCCGTTCATCCATTAGGCTCAGGTTCACAATACGACCCATAGTGGTATCGATTGTCACATCAAAAAATAAGAACGCATACCCTGCCAGTCCCATACCACCTATGAGCAGCAGCATCCCTATATTTATCGGCTTCTCCTTGGGCGCATCGGCAGGCATATTCCGCTCTTCGCGTTTGCTTATATAGCGATTGATAAAAAGAGCCACAGCAACAACGGCGGCAACTACAACAAATGCTATCATATCTTTCATAACCCTTTATTTCCTGTAAAATTAATACATCTCCCTCATCCAAAACACCGTTATTTAACGGTCACCACCACCCACATTTGCACATCTGCTAATCAGCTAATCAGCTAATTACCTTACCACCACGGAAACCTCCGCCGCACCTGTCGTATATGCAAATTCTCCTTCTTTATCGCCGCTATCTGGTCCATGTTGGCCATTATAAGCTGCCCTATCCTGCTGGGCGACAGGTAAAAGTCCTTGCTCAGCATCTCCACCTTCCAGTTATAATCGCTCAGCGGGTTCTTGCTATATTCATACACATACCTGTATAGCAGGTGCTCATTCCGCTTCCTGATCAGCTCCGGGTCCCGCCCCCGCAGGTCATCCTCGGATATCTCCGGTTCCTCAATGATCCCGAACAGCGTATTATCAAATTTTTTACCCCTTATTCCCATAATGTCATCCTGAGTTTATCGAAGTATTAAACCGCTTTTAAATAATCTTTATATACCTGCTCCATCTGCCAGATCAGCTTGCTCAGCTCGGTCACTGTATAATCATTCAGCGGCTTATGCAAATACCCATACTCCGCGCACCAGCCATTCACCCAATCCATATCCACCTTACCGCCGGGCAGCTCATGGCCCATTTGATGCGCATAAAATAGTATCCGCTTCTTCTTCCTGTCGGCCTTGGCATCGCGCTCCGCTTTCCGCTCCCCGGTCTGGCGCTCCAGCGCCGCTATCATATCCCTGGCTTCCTTCCAGGTCAGCTTCGTCGTGCTCGTCTCCCGCCGGTCGGTATACTGGCTCACCAGGTCAGCTTTCACCTCTGTCATAGTGCGCTTGCCAAATTGTCCGGACTTCAACAGATGTCCGAGTAGCACATGTATCGTGGCGATCTGCCCCTTATTCACCTTGTATTCCGTGTCAGTCATTTCTTTTCCTTTTGTACCGCTTTTATCTTATACCACTCATCCCGCAGATGGCTCCGCAAGAACGTGTCGGGATACATCTTTGTGCACCAGGCATTTTGCTTCAGGTAATGCTCATATGCCTCATGCTGGTAAAAGGCATACTGCCTGCGTTCATCATTCAATGGCTTATACAGCCGCTCACTCTCTATCCGGTTGCGGGCAACATCATATACCATATAGAAGCGTTCAAAGCTCAAATCCGTTTCCACCTTTATGATCTGGTGCCCGCAATTTTTCACCCACTCCAGAAAGTTCGCAAAACTCAAAGCATACTTCAATTGCGTCAATGTCGCCGCCAGTTGCTCTTCCGTCATCTGCCAACTGCAATTTTGAAAATGCAGCAGGAACCCCGATTTGCTATACCCATATACCAGGTATCCCTCGAACTTCGTGCTTACAAGTATATATTTAGTCATTAGCCAGTTCCAGTTTTTTAAAGTATAGCGGGTTCAGCACTCGCGCCCGTTCGTCCCATATGATCATATCCGCTATGCCGCCCATCCTGTTCTTTTTCGGGAAAGCAATGAACCGCTTCACATATATCCCGAATTTCCCATCGTAATCTATATCCCTTCCCGTCCGGCTCTTCGGCTCATTGCCATTCGCATGACTAAGGAATATCAGCAACTTCTTATTGCCAAACTCCTCCTTCACTTCAAAGTATTCCTCGGTCGTCATCCGTATATAATCCACGCTGTCTACGAACACGATCTTGGAGCAGCTCTTGCGCCGCAGGTAGTCTCTGAATTCCTCAAACTTCGACTTGCTCTTATCCCGGTTTTTCAGCGGGTTGATCCCGAAGAACTTCCCGGCCACCTCTTCCATCTTGTTCCTGTTCAGCGCATCCTGAAGGTCGCTGTCATGTTGCTGTTCATAGCTCAGCCAGTTCACATTGGCAAACCGCGTCAGATACTTCGCCATCCTCATACAGTACTCTGTCTTGCCATTTCCCCGGTCGCCATATACAATGCCCACACCCATTGATATATCGCCCAGATGCTCCTTCCATTCCCCATCAGTCTTATACTTCTTGTGCTTTATGCTTTGTATCTGAGTTACGCCTAATTTCTTCATCTGTCCGTGTGTGTATTGTTGAGCATATATGTATCTCCAGCCGTGCGTCATACTCCTCCCCGCACGCCGGGCAAACTATCCATACCTCGTGGTTATGTAAATTCAAATCGTTTATCATCCTTCTTTATTGTCGTCGTAAAGGGAAAGTCTTCCGGTTTGGTCTGTTCCAATACGCCCATCAGGCTCACCGATCCGGTGAAAACCACGTGCTTCGTCCCATCCAGCGTTATCTGCAACTGGAGGCATTTCCCGCTCCATTTGTCGTACTTCGATTTGTCGATTTTGTAGGCATGCACGGTGATCTCCCGGTTCAGTATGCTGAACATGTCTATTTTGCTTCCTATGAAGTTTCCCTGCGTTGCCTTTATGCCCAGGTCTTTGAATGATTTCATGCAGTAGTTTTTTCTGTAGGTTCTCACTGTCGCAATGATCCAGCCAACCTTTATAAGATGCAATTGATGCCGCATTCGGATTTCGCACCAGCATCCGCGCATAATTTTGTTTGATGCGCTTTCTCAAAAGTGTGTGCGTATGGTAGAACCGGTATCCCACAAAATCTATCCCCCTTGCGGCGGTAGGGAATACCTGGTAGTTCTTTTTTACGTTGAGTTTTAGCCGGTCGCGCAGGTAATCACTGATCTCCGACAGCAGGG
Organism: uncultured Flavipsychrobacter sp.; assembly: GCA_964396625.1. Classification (GTDB taxonomy): domain Bacteria; phylum Bacteroidota; class Bacteroidia; order Chitinophagales; family Chitinophagaceae; genus Nemorincola. The sequence continues at coordinate 12,173 of CAYNGS010000011.1, read as the reverse complement.
TATGCAGCTCCGGCTTATTGCTTCCGAAGATCACAATGTCGTCTGCATACCTGAAATAGTATTTTACGCCCTTCACCTCTTTCAGCCAGTGATCGAAATAAGTCAGGTAAAAATTCGCCAGGAACTGGCTCAGATAATTCCCGATGGGTAACCCCGGAGCGCTGTCTATGATCTCGTCCAGCAGCCAGAGGAGGTCATTGTCCTTTATCTTATGCCTCAGCAGCTCTTTCAATACCTCATGATCCACATTCGGGTAAAACTTCTGTATATCCAGCTTCAAGCAGTATGTCGTGCCTGGCACGTCCCGCAATGCCCGTTTTACCGCATTAGCAGCCCCATGTATCCCTCGTCCCTTAATGCAGCTATAAGTATCCGCCGTGTACACGGCCATGAAAAGCGGCTCCAATATGGCCATTATCGCATGGTGCGCTATCCTGTCAGGAAAGAAAGGCAATCGGAATACCTCCCGCTCCTTTGGCTCATACACTTTAAATGTTGTGTATGCCGATGTCCTGTATGACTTCGAAAGAAGCAGCTCTTGCAGTTGGATCAGATCGCATCCCCTCCGCCGGTTATGTTGCTGCACTCCCGGTTGCTTGGCCTTCCCCTTTTGCGCTTTGGCATCAGCAGCCATCAGGTTCTCTATCCTGCATATTTCCCCGTATATGTTGCCGATGCGTTTCATTTATGCCTTTGTATTATAAGGTCGGGGCCGCTTTCGCTACTACCGCCCTTTTTTGCCTTGTTATTTTTTGCCCTGCTGGCAGGGCCTGCGCTGATCTTACTTTACAAATTTGGGAACTGACATTCGTGTTCGTGTAGTTGTAGTTGACATCGTTCAACGACAGCCCGAGACCGGAACTCCGAAGCCACACTCAGCACACAGCCTTATTGTCACTATGGTTCCAGGAGCGCCCCTTCATATATATCGGGGAAAGTCGTCGCCAGATGCCGTGCCGCGTCTTCGCTTACGCTTGAAAGGCGGGAACCGACAGACGTGTACGTGCAGAAGTAGTCGACATCGAGCAACGACAGCCCGAGACCGGAACCCCGATTTTTATTGCCGGTAAGCACACGCCACCAGGAGAACCATTTTTCCTTATTGCCGTTCTTCCAATTGGGCTTCTTGCCCTCATTTACGGCCTCGGTAAGTACCATTAGCTTGTAATGATCTATCACCGATTGTCTGAAGCGCTCAGGCAGCTCTGCCACGCCCGGCAGCTTGGTTGGGTCAACGCTCCTCGATGCGCAGCCCTCTTCGAATGTTGTTACTGGATTCATGTTTTTTGTTTGTGAGTGAGAAATTATTTTTCGGTGGGGTTGAGCATCATTCGCTCATACTGATCCTTGAATGTATTGAACAAATGCAGGGCCGCGTCTTCGCTTAGGCTCGAAAGGCGGGAACCGACATCCGTGAGCGTGCAGTAGTAGTCGACATCGCCCAACGACAGCCCGAGACCGGAACCCTTCTCTTCGTCTTCCTCCACCTTCATCCATGCGAAATACTTCTCCTGGTCGTCATCCTTCCAATCAGGCTCCTCACCTTCGTTCACCGCCTCGGTCGCCACCATCAGGCAGTAGTAGCCAAGGAGCGCCTGCTGGAATCGTTCCGGGATCATCGAAACGTCTGGCATAATGTCGGGGTCAATGCCCCTGTCTTTGAATGCTTCGTGTAAATTTGGTACTGGCTTCATTTTTTGTTTTTTTTGGTGAACATTTATATTAAAAAGTCTTCGTAATGCTTCTGGGCGACTTTCGCGATATGCCGCATTTCCTCCGGCGATCCGACTGAAAGGCGGGAACCGACACCCGTGCCCGTGTAGACGAAGAGGACACCGTACAACGACAGCCCGAGACCGGAAGGATGCATGTTCTTCAGCCTGGTACGCACCTCCCAATATGGGAAGAACTTCTTCTGATTCGGATCATTGTAATCTGCCTTCCAATTCATCACCTTATTGTTTGCCTCGACAAAATTTTTGATGATCCTGTATGCGATCTCGTCAGTCGTTGACAGCTCCATCCATATCTTCGGAAATGAGCGCGCTTCTGTCTCACCGAGCACATTCAGCGCATCTTCCAGGCTGTTGATGTCCGCGAAATGAGTGTAACCAAATATGTCCCTCCCGCACAGCTCCTTAAGCGCATCCTGTACTGCCCGGTCTCCCTGTTTGAAAAGGCTCTTCGCCTTCCCGCTGTCAATTTGTAGTGTTTCGTTTTGCATTTTTTTGGTTTTTATGTTTAAGAATACTTCTCTTCAGTCTTTCGATCAGGGAGAGCCGCCGATGCCCAGCCCCCCGCCGCAGGTGATCCATGAACTCCAGCAGCCGCTCCCTTTTCTTTTCCCGTGTCGTTTTTACCGTCACGCGGCTTCAGTCTTTACTGGATCAAGAAAAAATGTTTCTTCTTTACCCACCTTCAGACCGTGCTTCTCCAGCCCTTTAGGCTTAGCCTTCACGATTGCCTTCTTATCCAATGCCGCAGTGAACCGAAGGAACTTTACCCATGCTTTCAGCTTCACCCATTTTTGCGCTATCACTTTTTCATCAAATCCTTCCAGTATTATTACCTTTTCCGAGCCATCCCTAAAGCCGATGTGAGCGCCAAATACCTCCGTGCTCTTTTCAGAGTCGGTGAACAGTTTGTCCCTGTTCTCTTTGCAGTATGCCTTAACAGTTTCAAAATCCGCATACATTAGTTTGGAGTAATCAGCGAACTTCGGATCATACTTTTCATTAAGTGCCTGCACTTCCTTATCGCGCTTTGCAGACAAAGAAGATATCTCGTTACTGTTACGCACATACGCCTGTAGTGCCGTTTCATACGCTTCTCGCGTGATCTTTGCTTTTACCGTTGTTTTTGCCATTTTAATTGATATTTAAATCGTTATTAATTGTGCTCATTTTACCCGCCAGGTGATCCGTCCCCAATATCCTGTTCACCCGCATGATCAGCAGCGACTGCTCCTGCCTCAGCTTATCCGCCGAGTCCTGGTCCGGCGCATCCTCTATCATTTCCCCCAGCACGCATATCTCGTGCCCGAACATCTCCACTATCTTCAGGTCTTCGTTGCTTAGTTTCATCTCCGGGCCTTATTTATACGTTTATCAATCTTCCACACCATATCTGCTATCAGCACATTCGCCAGGGGCCACCCGCTCGTATCCGTGGTGTTCCAGTACATATAGAAAGCCATCGCTTCGCTATTGTTCATCCCCAATATCCCTGTGCGCTTGATCTTGTTATTCAGCGCAGCCAGGCGCATATACATATCCTTCAGATGCTCGCCCATTAGGCTATCAAGCTCAGTGCCGCCATTAAAGCCGGTCACATGATGAGCATATAGTTGTAGCAGCTCCTCCGTCACGCTCTTCGCGAGCTTGAACTCTATGGCATATTTATGTGTCCCCATTGGCTTCTGATATATTGTTGAACTGACCTATACTTGTTAAATGATTAAAAAGAGCCTTTTTCCCGTGATCCCATCCTTTCTTGAAAGCGATATGCATCGATTGGTCCCTGTGCCCGGGCTTGAACAGCCACCGCTTCTTTTCCTCCTCATAGATCGACTCTATCGATAAGGCCGATGAGAACGCGATCCTGTAAGCTATCCTCGTATTCGGTATCCTTGTTCTTGCAGGCCGCCTATACCTCTTGCTGTAAGAGGTTATAGCTTTTTTCGGCACACCATTCAATTCCCGTTTCGTCACAAAGTCAAGTAACTCCTGAAGCGACTCATTCTCCGGGCGGCTTTTGAATTGGTCAATAAATAGCACCCTTTTTTGCCATTCCATTCTTCATCGCTTTTAGAACTGTTTTTTTTCGCCAATTCAGCCGCCTCTGCAATACCTTCAATCTCAGCTACCGCATCCAGGTAATCCCTTATTGTGCGATCTTCGCCTTCATCCGCCAGCTCATCGGCCGGCCGTATTTTCTCAAGCCACGTCATCCCTTGATCCTTAAATCATGGTTAAGTTCCCCTATCGCCCTGCTATACCCGTTCTCCAGTAGCGTCCACGGCACTGCATGATTTATGAATACCTCCTTATGCAGCCGGTGATACTGACGAACGATCTCATCCGGGCAGTTCTGGTAATAACTGTAGAGTAATGGCAAATACCCCTCGTCCCTCCGGTTCCATTCGTTCACCCACCACTTCCAGATCAGCGGCTGGCTCAGTATCCACCTCAGTATATCCTCCGTCGAGGCCGTGTATTGTGTCAGCCATCGCAGCCCTGTATCAAACTGAAACTGCATGAGCATCGCATCGGTTATTCCCGTCAGGAACAGCACCTGCATCCGGTTATACGCATACTGCGCCCGCATTCTCGCCGTGTGTGTGATCTTGTCCATACTAAGCAGCTTGAAACATTTCGTTAGGGATCACCTTCCTGATGTTCTCTATCACGCGCGTTGGGCTCAGTGAGTTCTTGATCACATTGCGCACATCATACCCCTTGGGCACATTCGCTTCGGCCACGTCATTCACTATGCGCAGCTTCAGTTGCGCTATTTCGGCCTTGCTCATACCCTTGGTATAGCTCATATACTCGCCGCCAAACCGGCGCAGTATTTCCGTATAGCCCACCTTCTTGTTCGTAATGTTGGCGTCCATCTTCTTAGCCAGCCCGTCAGCGCCCATCATCAGCCAGCCGCAGCAGCCCTCCAGCGCGTTCCAGTATGCCTTTATTTCCAGGAAGGCCGTATAAGCAAGGTCTCCGGCCTCGTCCAGCACTATCACCGGCTTATCCATGCTCTGAATCATGTAAATGGTGTCCCGGTACACATCCTTCAGGCTACCCCTTGTGCTCGCGCCCGTAGCCCGTGCCAGCGCCCTTATAAACTCCGTCCTCCCTTTGTGCTGGTCGCACTGCACATAGAAGGCATTCTCCCGGTTCAGTATGTAGTCCTTCGCCGCAAACGACTTGCCCAGGTCGGCAATATCCACGAAGATGCGCCCGGCGCTGTGCTGCTGGCACAAGTCCAGCATTTCGTGCAGGTACTCATACACCTCCGTCTTTTCCGTCTTGGTCACCGGCGCACTGCTGAAGCTCACCTGTAGCTTCCGGCCTATACGCACAAGCTTGTCATCCGATATCACCTTTTCAGGTACCTCGCTCTTGGCCCTTGCCGCCTTGATCTGCGAGAATGCACTCGGGTTGATGTCCCATGTCTTGCAGAAGTCTGTCTGAGTTCCGCCGTAGTTTTTGCGGTTGCTGATGAGCGCGTCATATATTTTCTCGCGCTGAATTGGTGCTAACGTCATAACTTTGGTTGCATTTTTAAGGTTAACAATGGCTCGTGCTTCCAGGCACGGGCTTTTTTATTCCTGATCTTTAACAACTGGCAACATGGGGTCGGATGTAATGATGAGATATATTTGCCCCCCCTTAATATCATCACACTTCTGTCCGTCCGTCTGTATTTTGAACGATACGCTCGTGGTATCAAGATCGAACGCCTTGATGATGGCCCGCGCCATCGCAGAACAATTGAAGCAAAACTGGCCGTTCGAATATTCGCGGAGAGGAAAACCATTTTCCTTGTCCTTTATCAGGTACCAGTCTTCCGGGTTATCATTATCCTGTAGGATCGCCACTTTGTCCTTTTCGGTAAGCCCTATGCCTTCGGCAGCCGTCTTGGATATACTGTTTGCACCCTTAGTGGCGAAGCGGATGATAGCCTCTCCAGTCCTTACGTTGGACATATTGCTTTTGTCGAATTTTGTGAACTTCATCTGTTTGTGTTTTTATAAGTGAACGTTTAAAAATCATTACTTGCCCTCTTCCTGGCATCCCCTGCCTCCGGCATCCACACCGGCGTATCCATTTGCACATTTGCACATTCCTCCATTTGCACATTGTCCGCGTACTTCCCCAGCTCCTCCTGCTCGTCGTCCTCTATGCGCGCTGGCCCGTCATCGTGAGCCTGCCTAACGATACCCACACTCGCCACCTCCCTGCTTTCTACCGTCTCCATTACCGCCGTCTTATACCTGCGCTGATCCCCCAGTATGGCCATATCCTCGTGCGTCTGCTCAGCCTTCGCCCGCTGGAACCTTCCCTCCTTCATTGCCGTACATACAAACTCCAGTCCTGCCGGGCTGCGCTGATACAGGTACACCACCGGTATCTCCGTGAGCTTGTCTGGCATCCAGTAGGCCACCACGCGCTTCGTGTCCAGTTCCTCTATCGCCTGCACCGCCGGCAATCGGTACAGGTTGCCCATCACCATCACCCGCATCCTGCGCACACTCGTTTCGGTCGGGTGGCCTATGTACTGCATGATCGTCGGCAAGTGCGGCTCGTTCAGGTTCGGGTTCTGCATCTGGTCGCATACTTCCCACCTCGTCATGCCCGGATGATCCGGGTGCTCGCTGTTGTTCCATAGCAGCATATCCTCGCGTTCCATTGCCTCTATCTCCTCAAAGGTGAACTTGGCATTATGGCTTTCCCCATCCTTGTTGGCCCTGTTCGCTTCCTTCCGGGCGAATATCCTGTGATGGAAGCCCTCCCTGTGTTTCTGGAACTGGTACTTGATCTGGTTAATGAAGCCCTCAGCAGCCTTTTCCTGCGGGTTTTGCGCCGCGCAGAAGGTCACCATCTGGAATACCGCTCCAGCCGTTAATACGTCCATTACAACCCCGTTTACCTCCCTGTCACGCTCCCCGGCCTTACCCTTGCGTTCCATATTGCCGGTCATCGTGCTCGTAAGCGCATTTTCCACCTCTATTTCCGCAGGCATCTTCCATTTATTGCTGATGATGTTCTGGAACATGTCCATCAGCGCCTGGCGTATGAGCGCCACATCCGGGCGGCTCTTCCTTTGTATCGCAAACGCTATCTGCGCCCCGCTCTTCATATCAAAAATCTTGTAGCAGCTCGGCCTCGTATTGTCCTGCATCTTGAATGGCGAGCTCGTATCGTCCATCGTTATCGCGCTGAAGGCATACTGTGGCCCCAGGCGCAGCATGTGCGGAATGTGGGTGGTCATATACTCCAGCTTGCTCAGCCGGTACTCATCCACCACCTGCCGGTTCCGGGGCATGTTCATATAATGCTTCACCGTGGCCGCGCTCACCTCGTAAGGGGCTTCCTTTACGTAAAAATCTTTGGGATTGAACACCTCGCCGGTCTCCAGGTGCACCATTGTCAGCTTCCCGGCTATGAAATTCCAGTACCTCCGCGTCGTCTCCTGGAAGTAAGGCTTGTCCGGCATGCAGTATATCGCCATCAGCAGCCCCTCTATATCCCCGTTCACTATCCTCGTGTTCTGGTTACCAAACTTCTTGCTGATCAGCGCCGCATACCCGTTATCCTTGTATGCCTTCACCAGCTTGCGCAGGTTGTCCGCAGTCACCGGCAGCTTCGGGTTCAGCGGCTTGTCCTTCTGGTGCATCACGATCACCCGCTTCCAGAACTCCGCTATTTCATCAATTCTTAAATGCTCTTTAAGCGCCTTTTTATCCTCGGTTACAAACAGTATCATGTTCAGCCAGTCCGCCTGCCTGCTGTACTGTTGTTGGTGAGCCACCGGCAGATAGCCGCCACCCGCCTTTATATGCTTGGTAAAGAACTCCCGCGCCTTCATATCCATCGTCACCAGCTTTTTTATAGGCTGAGTGCCCATGTATTCATACAAGTCACCATATCTATCCTCTACCAGCTTTTTATAGTTTACCGGCCTCGTCGGCAGCGTATCATATTCTATCAGCACCCCGCCGCCATTACCGCCCCGTCCAAACACAGTGATATTCCCCCTGCGCCGCAGGCTGTTGTAGGTATTCTCGCTTTCGCAGATACCCTCACACACGAATTCCCCGTATTCCAGGCCAATGTTGTTATTAGGCAGGTATTGCATTCACTTGGTATTTGATGTCTGTTAACTTGATCTTGTGCATGAATGCCACCCCGAACGGATGGTTTACCGCCACTATGGGGTGTCCCGGCTCCGGCTCGGTCACATGGGCCACAAATACCCACTCCTGGGTCAATGGAATCCTGAGCGCATACAGCCCCATATCCCCATCGTCGTTGATCGGCTCTATCTTCCACCGCCGGTCGCTGTCCGGCAGTCTGAACTCCGGCAGCGCCAGCAGCTCATTCCAACTTTGTACCGTTTTTTGCATATATGAGGCTTTAATTTGAGTTAACAGTCTCCTTGATCGTATTGATGATCTGTTGAATATCCTTCCGATAACACCTGGTCAATGCTTCTGGACGCAACTTCTTCTCCAGGCTTTTTTCCGCATACCGCACCTTGCTGGCAATAAGGCTTCTTTTACCTCTCTTACCGGAGCGTACATAATTCACATTTCGCACAGATGTTCCCACTATTTCCGCAAGTAGCTTGGTCGGCACCCAGCTTTCCCTTTTTTCGCGTACCTCTACTTTTTTACCCATTTTTGCTACCTTTATTTTATCTGTTCCTTTTTTATGGAACAAAAATAGGTATAATTTTAGAATTAGGTAGTTTTTTAGAACTATTTTATAAATATTTATTGTTATAATAAATGTTACTGTGAAAAATTCCGAGAAAGATTTTGTGATGCGGTTTGATGAAATGCTTGATTTTATTGGCATTTCGGCCTATCGGCTTGCTAAAGATTTAGAAACTTCAAGCTCAGTTATTTCCAGCATTAGGTCGGGAAAAACCAAGCCCGGATTCGAACTTTTGTCCAGAATAGTTAGTAAATACGACTTAGTTAATATCAATTATGTACTTACAGGCAAGGGGCAAATAGCGGTAAAATCACCATCGAAAAGTACCGTTAATCCCCCCTCCAAGTCCAGTTTTTCAACGGAATTTTCAGAAAAAAACGCCATAGAGGGGGTCTCAACTCAGCCTTATGCACAGGTAAATGCACACCCAACTGCACACCCAACTCATAAAAAAGGCTATAAAATACCCGAGTTACCACCCACGCAAACAGAAGAAGCTACGGCCCTTTATCAGCCTAAAATGCCCTCCATTGTCACTGTAAATGAGCACGGTATAGACAATATCCTTTACGTACCCATCAAGGCACAGGCAGGTTACCTTATCGGCTACGGAGATCAGGAGTACATTGAGTCCCTGGAGTCCTTCCGCATGCCTGGTCTCAATAACAAAACCTTCCGCATGTTCGAGGTAGAAGGCATCTCAATGTCCCCAACGCTTATGGATAAAGATCGCGTCATTGCAGAATGGGTTCCTTCCTTGGATGAAATACGTGAAAACCGCATCCACGTTATAGTTCTAAGGAATGGAGTACTCATAAAAAGAGTATTAAATCGCCTTAAAAAGCGCAATAAAATTTACCTGAAATCAGATACCGTTACCCACCGGCAAGACTATCGCACAGAAGAAGTGAACCCGGAAGATATCACCGAAATATGGTACGTGCACATGAAGGTATCCAGTGATCTCTCCGAGCCCTCAGAAATATATACCCGCCTCGCTGATCTGGAGATAAACCAGCTTGAAATCCTCAAAAAGTTAGGTATGAATCCCATCGGTTAACCCTGGCAGTTATAATTGCCCTTAAATCCCCCCAATAATTAACCCTGAATTAACCCGAATTAACCGTTCGTTTTTAAAACTACGTATAATAAAACCTGTCATAATTCAGTATCTACGCAGTTTTTGCGCTATATATATGCTTCTTTAAATAAGATATCTCGTTATCCCCCCCATATTTCTCATTTGTGATAATGATGCGATAATGTGGGAGATTCAACCGATTGATTATCAGTTACTTTTTGTATTTTGGGATAATAAAAAAAATCCGCAGCAATGCGATATGGCAGTAATTGGAACGATAAGAAAGTGTTTTGCAATAGTCATATGTTTCGGGCTGTGCACCCCGGCACAGAGCCGGACGATAACGGCGTTTGCCGACAGCGTAAGAAATGTGTACCATATCCCGGAACTGGCGTTTGCGGTCATTTCGTCGGACAGCGTTTATGAAATGCACGTGCTTGGGTACAAGCGCGCCCTGTCTGAAATACCTGCAGAGCCAAACGATAAATTCCGTATCGGCTCCAATACAAAGGCCATAACGGGTTTTCTTGCTGCACAGCTTGTGAAAGAGGAAAAAATTTCTTGGGATACAAAATTCTTCGACCTGTTTCCAGAAATGAAGGCCGAAAGTAATCCCGCCTATTACGATCTCTCACTCCTGAACCTGCTCACTTTCCGAACGCGCCTGTTCAGGTACACTTATACCAATAAGGAACCAACAAAAAAACAATTTACCGGCACCGAAGAAGAACAGAGATACCAGTTCACTCAATGGTTTCTGCAACACAAACCGGTGCCGGGCAAAGACTCCATCAATTTTTCAAACCTTGGCTATGTAGCGGCGGGGCTTATGCTGGAAAAGGCATCGGGCAAGCCATACAAACAAATGGTACAGGAACTCGGCGCTCAGTTGCATATTGATTTCAACTTCGGGCAACCAAACAATATCGATACCGCCCAGCCCTGGGGCCATGATAAAGACCTGACACCCGAGCCGCCGGGCGATAATTACAAACTTAGCTGGCTGCTGCCCGCCGGCAACATTAATGTGAGCCTGCCCGACTATGCCAAATTCATACAACTGCAACTGCAGGGCCTGCAGGGAAAATCGGAATTGCTTTCGGCCGAGGAATTTGACTTTCTGCATTTTGGCCTTGCAAAGTTTGCCGTGGGCTGGTTTTGGGAAACTGACGAGGCGAACCAGGTGTACTCTTACAATGAGGGCAATCCGGGCACATTTCTCACACAGGTATATGTTTATAAAGACCTCGACAGGGCCTACATACTGTTCGCAAATGTGCAGTCAGACGAAGCCGAGACAGGGATGGGTGTAATCTATGACGAACTGAAGAAAAGGTACGAACACCAATAGCAAGGAGAAGATGCAATCACAACAAATTATCATTCACAATTTGTATTTACCACTGATCCTGAATACGTTCTATCAACAAATGTGATTGCAGCCAAAACATAATGCCAGCGCATGATCACAGCCCCATGACTAACAACATTTTTCCTATCTTTGAGCAAAATAATATATCATGACACTGACCATCCTTATCCTCTTTAAGTTTTTTAGTTTTTTCGCCCCACCAACTCCGGCACATATTCCTGCAAGCATTTACGAGTTCAAAGTTGAGGCCCTCGATGGCAGTTCTATTGACTTCTCGAAATACAAAGGCAAAAAAATACTCATCGTGAACACAGCGTCGCAGTGCGGCAACACCCCACAGTATGCCGACCTTGAAGCGATGTATGAGAAGTACAAGGGCAAATTGGTAATAGTAGGCTTCCCTGCCAACGACTTTGGCCAGCAGGAGCCGGGCAGCAATAAAGAGATTGCCGAGTTCTGCTCAAAAAATTACAGCGTTTCCTTTCCTATGGCATCCAAGATCACCGTGAAGGGTGACGGTATGGCGCCGATCTATATCTGGCTTACGCAAAAAAAATACAACAGGCTTAAGGACAGCGAGGTAAGATGGAATTTTCAGAAGTACCTGATCAATGAGAACGGCGACCTCGTTGCCGTGTTCGACCCCAAGGTAAAAGTCACAAATCCCGACGTGATAGCGGCTATTGAAAAATAACCTAATTGCAGACCGGTGAGGGATGCTCGTAGTTATCGGATTGGTCTTCAGTAGTGTTGTCGATGCACTTAAAGTCTTTTTCGATAAGGATAAAGAGTTGTTTGCCCCCTATATCCATGTTGTTTTCGAAGCCCACTTTTTCGGTCGTCGTCCATTCGCGCGTTATTTCGGAGGGCACATACACCGTTATTTTGTTTCCAGCGAAGTCGGCCCTTAGCCCGCTTATGCCCTGCTCGTTCTGCAGCGCATAAGCAAAAGCATTATTCCCGAATTCCGTTTTTTCCTCCAGGTGACCGGACCGGCCAAATTCGGCCACCTCAGATCGTGTGAGGCGAATGCGAAGGGAGTTACCTTTTATACGAAGTTTCATTACTCAAAAATTAATCGTCAAAAAACCAATGATCACACTGCTAAATTACAACTCTTTCCGCTCCTGAATAAATATTGAAACGCTCACCACGCAGAAACCCTATGAGCGTAAGTCCCCATTCTTCAGCCATTTCAACTGCCAGGCTCGACGGTGCACCAACGGCGGCAACTATCTTTATCCCCGCCATTATCGCCTTCTGCACCAGCTCAAAACTG
>CAYNGS010000010.1:0-17139 GCA_964396625.1 uncultured Flavipsychrobacter sp. | reverse complement strand
GTTATAAGCAAACTCAAAGCGGAACTTAATATCGTACAAGGTAATGATATCCAAACCAATACCCGCGCTGTACAGTAATCTGTTGCTCAAGAAACTGTTGCCGGGGCTGGGACTATCGATGTATCCCGCATCGAAGAATATTTTCGGGTATATGCGCAAAGGCAGCGCTGTGAAATATTTCACCGGCAGCGAATAGGTGTTGTTGAACAACTCACGCTTCAGATCAAATCTTACCAGGCCGTAGTTACTTCCGTCGATCACATAATATTCGTAACCGCGCACATAGTCTGTCTGTGTCCCCAATCCGCCGCGGAAGTAATAGGGCTGATCCCGGGGATACATTACCCTGCCCCGGAATACCGCTGAGCAATACCATTTCGGCAGCACGCTCCTGAAAAGCCCCGCTTCCACGTTGGCATAACTTTGAAAATTGATTCCTTCAAAACCTTTACGAACAACCGCATACGCAACAAGCTTGAACCCCTGCAGTGAATAGTTCCAGTTGTCCACGCCGTTATATTCATAACGGTAAAACAATTCAAGAAAACGAGCAACCGTACTTCTGTTTGTAAAATAGTCGGGGTTGAGTTTTAGAATAGTATCTCCCACGCCATAGTCTTTGTAATTGACCTGGAAAATATGCCGCGATGCATAGGCGGGCCGGTAAATGTAGCTTAGCCCTCCTTCGAATTGCCGCTGCAGCACAGGGCCGGAGTAGGTGCCCGCATACACCAGCTTATTGGAATCTGTATTGTAATACGCTTGCCTGCTTTGCGACACACTTAGCGAAAATCCTATGCCGTTTGTCTGCCCCTTATTCACATAGGGACGCATGTAGCTTATGCCCAGCTTCTGGGTGTAGCCAGCCTGGGCTGTAACGGCAAGTGTCTCCAGGTTGCCCCTGAAGTTTTTGTCGGTCAGCGTCAGCCCCACCATTGCCCTGCGGAGATCATGATCCTCTTTCACCCACCAGGTATTGAAGTTGCGGTCGGCATACTGAACCGTTACAGTGGGTATTATGTACCACCGCTCCTTAACTTTAATATACCAGTCAATACTGCTACCCGTGCGCTCGGTGCGCTGATCCACTTCGTTAAAAAGCTGCAGGTTAAAAAGCCTTAGCTTATTTTGCTCTAAAAGAGCCGATACCGAGTCTGCAGCTATCACATCGCCGTCATGCACATTTATTTCCCGAAGTATCACCGATGCCCTGGTGACGCTGTTGCCCTCTATCACTATTCGGCGTACCGTAACTTTTTCGCGCAGATTCGCGTCCACCTGCCCCGTAACCTGGCACAATGCACCGGTACACACAAACATCATTGCAGCAAGGATGAACAGAAAATGTCTCATGTCAAAATCATCACAAGATAATATATTAGGCAGCAGTATCTAAGCAATGAAAACAAAGCGCGCGCCTCCGGGTATTGCTGTTGCCGTTGCCATGGCAGCCAGGAACGCGGCAAATACCGCAATGAAAATACCTAATAAGCACGTCCATCAAAAACGCCTGTAAATATTTAAAAATCCAACGTTAATCCCTAACTTTATGCTGATGCGCCGCATACTGCTATTTATCTTGTTGTCGGTATTCACAGCTTTGTGTTGCACTACTTCCTGTGTGCACAAGCCACAGGTTGCTGTTGTGCCTGTGGATGGCGACTATCCCGATTCGGTTGCAAAAATCATTCTGAATAAATGCATCAATGCAGGCTGTCACAACCAGGCAAGCTACGAGACCAGTACGCCGGGCCTGCTGCTCGATACCTGGGCGCATTTATTCAATGGCAGTATATACGGCGCCGAGGTCATTGCCTACAATACAAAGTATAGTCCGTTGCTTTATTATCTTAATGCCGGTTATGACAGCACGATCGTAAATTTATACGATCCTCACCACATAGATACGCCACACTCCTTAAACAGGGCTGAATACTATACACTGAAAAACTGGATCGCAAGCGGCGCACCGGACAAAAACGGCAACATACCGTTCGCATCGAATTCCGATACGCGGCAAAAAATTTATCTGACGATCTCCGGCTGTAATCTTGTTGCAGTTATCGATGCCAAGAGCAGGGTCATTATGCGGCTTGTACCCGTCGGCACTTATCCCGGCAATGAAAGCATTCACGACATTGAAGTATCGGGCGATGGCAAGTACGCCTATGTGTCGTTCTATAGCGGCAAGCTGCTGCAGAAAATAGATACTAAAACGGATACCGTTGTTGGCAGTGTAAACCTGGGCAGTGTTATCACGGGCGGCGCAGGCAACTGGAGTATAGTTTACCTGTCTCCTGAAGATACAGCCGTCATGGTCAGCGGCATGATAGCCAATGGAGCGGCAGTTACCACAAACACGTCGACAATGCAGATAAACAATAATCTGTCGCTTGACAACATTAATTTCGGCACCAGCCCGCTTGTATCTCCCCACGGGATAGCCAGCAATGCAACATTCGACACGTTTTTTGTAACTCTGGAATATGGTAATATTGTAGACAGGTTTACGTTCAATGGCCCCCTCGGATTTTATTCAAAGTATATCAGCATAAATGGCAGCGGACCAACGGCCACAAACAATGGTACTACGCCCGATCCGCACCAAATAGAAATGGCGCCCGATTTTTCAAAATACTTCGTCACCTGCCAGAACACTAACGAGGTACGCGTTATCGATGCCTATACCAATGCCGTCCTCGACTCGATCCCGGTCGGCACTAAACCCCAGGAAATGGCGCTGTCAGAGTCAAAGCAGTATCTCTTTGTTGTGTGCATGGAAGACGGTGCAAATACCACCCCCAACGCGCGCGGCTCGGTTTATATCATCGACTATAACACGGACAAGGTGGTAAAGATTTTGTATGGCGATTTCTATCAGCCGCACGACATAGCGATCGACGAAACGGATGGTCTGTTGTTCATCAACAGCACCAACCAAAATCCAAGCGGCCCCGCGCCTCACCATGTTTCCGCCTGCGGCGGCAGGGACGGTTGGTATACCATATACGATCTTAACACCCTATTGCCTGATGGCAAGCGCTACGAAGCCGGCGTCTTCCCCTACGCCATATCAGCAAGGTTCAAGTAGCAAAAAAGGAATCCAGCAATCATGCCGCATTAATTCCAAAATGATACTTTTGCAACATGCTTACTGTTTCACTGCACGGAATAAAGATACAGGCTCCGCACGGTCTCTATCCGGAAGAACATATACTTGGCAATACCTTTGAGATAGATGTTGATGTGTCACTGCCTGATGCACAGCCGTGGCCCTTTGCAGATTATACCTTGATACAACAAACGGTTGCACATGTCTTTAACCAGCCCGGCCAGCTCCTCGAAACTTTTGTGGAGAATATCCATGCTTCGCTGAAAGAAAAATTTCCGGTGGCAGAAAAAATAAAAGTTGCGGTAAGAAAACTGCACCCCCCCATGCCGGGAGAAACAGCTTTTGCGCAGGTCTGTTATGAAAAGTAATCCCTTCTTTTAACTAACTAGCAACTTCTCCAGAGCGTTGTCGTAAGCTTCTTTCCAATCGCTCACAAATCCCCAGCTCTCATCGTCTATACAAACTTCCTTCGTTGCATTTACGATGCCGATCTTAGAATATGGAGTACCTTTCAGCTCCGCCTCAAAAAGAGCGTGTATGTCCGGGTTTACGCTTACCACCACCCTGCTTTGCGCTTCGCCAAACAACATGGCATCTTTGCGTATGCCCTTGCCTGTATGAATGGTAAACCCAAGGTCATTTGCCATGGTACATTCAAGCAGGCAAGCAAAAAGTCCCCCCTCGGAGATATCGTGCGCAGATTTTACCAGCTTCAGGCTTATCAGACGCATCAAAGTCTGCTGCAACCTGTATTCCTCATCAAGGTCGAAGTGCGGCGCCGGACTATGTGTAACGCCCATTATATGGTGCAGGTATTCAGAACAGTTAATATCGTTCCGGCTCTGACCGATAAGATATATTGCATCTCCGGGATGCCGGAAATTGAGCGACATTTTCTGATCCATTGATTCCAGCACACCCACCATACCTATCGTTGGTGTCGGGTACACAGGTCCATCTTCGCTCTGGTTATAAAAACTTACGTTGCCCCCGGTGACGGGTGTATCCAGTTTGCGGCAGGCTTCTCCCATTCCTTTTATGGCATGTACAAACTGGTAGTAAACTTCGGGGTTGTATGGATTGCCAAAGTTGAGGCAATTAGTGATCGCCACCGGCTGCCCCCCGCTGCATACAATATTCCGCGCTGCCTCACTTACTGCTATCATGGCGCCTTTATAGGGATCCGCAAATACATACCGGCTGTTACAATCGGTAGTTACAGCCAGCGCTTTGTCCGTACCATGTACACGCACCACGGTGGCATCACTTGCTTCATTGGTTTGCGAGTTGCCTGTCATTACCATGCTGTCATACTGCTCATATATCCACCGCTTGGACGCGATGTTGGGCAGTTGAATCAGCTGGTAAGCCACTTCCCGCAGGTCATCGGGCTGTGCAACACTATCCGGGTTGAATTTTTTTATCTCTTCGAAATATGCGGGCGTTGTGTACTCACGGTCATATATTGGAGCCCCACCACCGAGCACAAGGCTTTCGGCAGGCACATCCGCCACTAATTCTCCTTTCACATAGTATTTCAGGTTCTGATCTTTTGTCACCTCGCCTATCTGCACACAATGGATGTCCCATTTGTCAAATATTTTTTGCACCTCACCTTCCCTTCCTTTTTTTACCACGATCAGCATACGCTCCTGGCTCTCGCTCAGCAACATCTCCCAGGGTTTCATATTTGTTTGCCGCGTCGGCACTTTATCCAGGTGGATGATCATACCATGTTCACCCTTCGCACTCATTTCGCTGGTGCTGCAGGTGATACCGGCTGCACCCATATCCTGCATTCCTATCAGCGCACCGGTCGGTATCATTTCAAGGCACGCCTCCAGCAGTTTCTTTTCTTCAAACGGGTCGCCTACCTGCACCGATGGCAGCGACTCCGCGCTGTTCTCACTGATATCGGCCGACGCAAAAGAAGCCCCGCCGATACCATCCTTGCCGGTCGATGCCCCAACGATAAACACGGGGTTACCGGCCCCGTGCGATGTGGCGGAAACTGTCTGCCCTACCCTTACCACGCCTACGCTCATCGCATTTACCAGCGGGTTTGTCTGGTAGCAGTTTTCATAGTACACTTCGCCCGCCACAGTAGGCACACCAAAGCAGTTGCCGTAGTGCCCTATACCCTTTACGATACCTTTTATCAGCCACTTGGTTTTCGGATTATCCACCAGGCCGAAACGTAATGAATTAAGAGAGGCAATGGGCCGTGCACCCATAGTGAAAATATCGCGGTGAATACCACCAACACCCGTGGCCGCCCCCTGGAAGGGTTCTATTGCCGATGGGTGATTATGACTTTCTATTTTGAAAACGCAACCCCATCCATCGCCTATATCCACAAGTCCTGCGTTCTCTTCTCCTGCCTTAACCAGCAGCCTGGCACCGTCGCGGGGCAATGTTTTCAGCCACTTAATAGAATTTTTGTAGCTGCAATGTTCGCTCCACATCACGGAGTACATAGCTACTTCATTAAAATTGGGTGTTCTCCCTAATATCTCTTTGATTTTTTCGAATTCCTCTTCGCGAAGGCCAAGCTTAACAGCTTGTTCGAGTGTGGCATGCATAATGCAAACCTACAAAAATTTTAGGTGAATGAGAATCGTGAAACGCGTAGCTGAGGGGAAATGATCAATTCGAATTCTTACTGTTGATGTACTTCATTCTCCTGATATAATATACGAACAAGAGGATCACGCTCAGCCCCATCGCAGACCACATTTCCGTGCTGTCTCTTTTGGCATACATGAGGCCATATAGCTGCAACGCAATGGCAATGCCGTATATTAGAGCCGTATATATCCATTTATTTTTCATTCCTCGTGTGGTCTTCGTGTTATACAAAAAACGGTGCCAGCAAATTCTGAATCGTTGCCTGGCTGAACGGTTCATCAAACGCCGCAGTCGCACTTAATAAGGGTATATTTCCTCCAATTCCAGGTAAGCCGGAAATTTGAATACCCAACTGCGATGCAAGATCCTCGCCTATGTAGTAAGGCTGCAGAGAAGTTACTGGCGGAATGTTGTTGCTTATCCAAGGTGCAGGATTGTCAGGCTGAGCCGGCGATACGAACCTGCGCACCAACCGTACATGGCCCGCGTGACGCGCCTCTGCACACTGTAACTGCATCAACTGGGTCAGAAGGCCCGCGTTCCCGTAAAAGGCGGGAATGTAGCCCTTTATGGAGTGTACACTGGTATCTTCAAATATCTGGGCTATGATCAGAAACGAAACATAGTAGTTAAATACGGTGTATTTATTACCACCGGTGAAGTCATAAGTCCCCGAAGGAATGTATGCCGGGTTCACCGCTGACGGATTATAATTCGGTGGCGTATACGGTGATCCACCCAGGGAAGTTATCGTGGTATTCAGATACTTGATATGTTCTAACTCCTGCTTTTCGATTGCCTGAAATCCTGGCAAATCGGCCGATGGTATAAGCCCACCTGTGTTATTCCCAACATGAAAATAATTGTACTCCAGGTATTTAACCCTTAAAATATAATTCAGTGCGTCAACAACCTCAGAGGTCGTCTTTCCATATGCTTTAGTAAAAAGAGAGCTGACAGCCACCGGTAGTGCAGCTACGGCCACTTTGGCGCCAAAGCTTTTTAGCACGTTGCGACGATCGCTGCGCTGCTCATACACCTCATTGTCAGCTTTTTCAATTTCGCTCAATATACTTCTGAAGTTCATGATCTTATTATGACTAGTTAGGTAATGTCGATGAGTCTATTTTAGATAACGTATACAGTTTTGCTTTGGCAATAACTGTTGCCGGTGTTGCCGTTTGATCAAGCCCATTGGTGTCAATGACAGACGCATCACCAAAAGTGTTGGACGAAAGAATATCCCTGAGGTAAGCCGAGTGCCTTGCCTCGGCTGTCACCATTTTGCTAAGTGCGTATACGTAATCCGTGTTTGTAAAGTGCTGCACCACCCCATTCATACCGGAGATCACAAGGTCCTCAAGCTGGAAGGCGAAAGTCAGTAAACTTGCTCTGTCCGCGAAGGTCGCTGCTGCGAAGTTGGGCAAAATATCGGGTATGGCATTGCTCCCCAAAATGGTTTGTATGAATTTTTTGTGGGCGATCTCCTGGTCGCGGAGGTCGGTCATCAATACAAGCTCACTCGATGATATAGTATTGTAGTAGGTACTAACCGCCTGAGTATAATAATCCGCTTCAAGCTGTTGCAATATATAAACATAATTCAGCAGAGCTATGTCACCGGTTCCCAGGCTTATGTCTGTAGCAGGTGTTCTTCTATGGCAGGCAGACAACAATATACCTGCACCGGCAATACCTCCTGCAAGCTGAAAAAAACGCCGCCTCGATACGTCCACCGCTTTGTCTGCTTCCATCACCTGCTCATCAGCAGGCGCTCCGATTATTTTCATACTTTTTTATTGTTTTAAACCTAATGGATTAAGCTTATTTCCAATTTAATTCTCCCAACCAGCCTTAAAATTAAAAAAAGCAGGCGTTAAAGCAACATCTTACCGGTACTTTGGAAAATATTTTTTGTCCAAAATATTGAATACCCGGCAAATTCAGCAGATTATAAAGTTATTCACAAAAATCAGGAAAAAAAATTTTGAGCGGAAATCGGACACTGACAGCAATAAACCACCGGATTTGAAATGAACATCGGCAGGCTGCCACGAAATCTTCAGTTCTTGCCGATCACAAAAACGAAAGGGATATTCGCCCGGTTTCGCAAGGCGTTTCGCACCTTATCTACCTGCCTTATAACCTTATACTTTTGCAGATCCATGACTTCCAGTGAAGAAGCATAATCCTTCGTGATGCTGGAATAGCGCAGATATGAAGCCAGGAACACAGCAGAAGGCACATCGGCAGCGATGATATTCTTTACGTAGTGCAACCAAACATTATTCTCACGTTCCATAAATAAATTAATATTTCGTTCCTTTCATTTCGCTGCTACCTGTATCTTTTATGCTTATAAACACCGTTGATGTCAGAGCCGCAGCCACACTTTTTACTACTGTTACAACTTTGTGCCACCAAACCAAACATAACTGCCAAAACTATATAAATGGCTCCCCGGCTTAATTTTCTTGTGTTCATATAAATTACTTTTGTAAAAATAAGGATTATTGTCAAGCCACCAATCCAAACACATATTAATTTCCCCTCTCGACTGGGGCCTCGGACATACCGCCCGCTGCGCTCCCCTGATCCGCTATATCCGCAGTCTGGGGCACAAAGTAACAATTGCCGGCAATGCTTGGCAGCGCTCCTTTATAGAGGAAACTTTTGGGGCTATAGATTTTATCCATCTCGATGGTTACGACATAGTTTATTCAGCCTCGAACAAAATTTTACAGGCGGGCCTGATATCGCAATTGCCCAAGGTACTCAATACCATCAATTATGAACACAAATGGTTATTGCAGGTTGCCGGCGAGTTGCAGCCCGATGGCATTATATCCGATAACCGCTACGGACTTTACCACCCTACAATTCCATCGGTTATCATCACGCATCAGTTACGCGTGCAAAGCGGCGTCGGAGATCTTGCGGATTCAGGAATTCAAAAACAACACTACAAATTTCTAAACCGTTTTCAGGAAACCTGGGTTGCTGACACCGGCGGCACGCCGAATCTCGCCGGCAAATTATCACATCCGGCAAACTTGCCCCGTACCGCAAAATACATTGGTCTCTTGTCTCGTTTCGCAGAACTGCCCCTGTCTCCATCGAATACAAAAAATGATGAACTGCTCATTTTACTCTCCGGCCCTGAGCCACAAAGAAGTATTTTATCCGGCATTCTTTGGAAACATTCTGTTGTATACCCCGGCCACGTGACTTTTGTGGAAGGGAACGAGGCAGCAGCACCTCCCGCATCCGTTCCTCCGAATATCTCTTATTATAAACGGTTGACGGAGTCTGCCCTTGGGCCGCTGCTCATAAATGCGGGAATGGTCATTTGCCGTAGCGGCTATTCAACGATCATGGATCTCGTCGCGTTGCAAAAAAAAGCGATCCTCATTCCCACACCAGGGCAAACCGAGCAAGAGTACCTGGGAAAACATCTGCACAACAGCGGAGTTTTCTATTGTACCAGGCAAGACCGGTTCGATCTGAATGCTTCAATGAAAGCCGCTGCACTTTTCCCGTTCGCTGTTCCGGCACTTCAGCATTCATTCAATGATCACAAATCCGTTATCAACGACTGGCTGCTAACTCTGTAGCTAATACATAAGTCCATTCTGAAAAGCGCTCGTAAATGAGCAAAGCCGACCCGGATTGACCAGGGCGGCTTTGTCTGAAGCAATTATTTCCGTCACTCTACCTTCGCGAACTTCGTTGTTTTCAACAGCAGCTTGTTTTCGTCATACACCATTATCAAGTACATGCCGTTCGCGAGTCCGCTGATGTTGATCTCACCTGCATCCTTCTGGTCAATCAGCACTTTACCATCTGCACCGAGTATGGTCACATTCACTTTCACCGGCGCATCAACATGAAGCACGGAGCTTGCAGGATTTGGATAAACCTTTATGTCCGCTGCGTTGACGATAGTATTTACTCCGCTCACCACCACTACAGAATATTGTCCCGATGTATCAGAACATCCGTTTATGTCGGTAACGACCACGTGATAAACTCCGTTTGATGTCTCATGTATCATGCTGGTGGTAGCGCCGGGTATCGCGACCCAGTCCAGGTACCACTGATACGACACAAAAGAACTGGTGTATAAAATGTTCGGTGGCGTGTACGCGATCACCGGGTTGGGCGGCGACATGATCACAACCGTATCTGTGAGCGTTACATTACAAACACCATTGCTTACTACCACCGAGAATAAACTTGTGGTATACGTGGTATAACCCAATGTGGTGGCGCCAGGTATAATAACGCCGTTTTGCAGCCATTGGTATGTCAGTCCGCTGCCCGGCGACACGACATGCATGTATATCGAATGTCCGCGGCATAACGTAGCCGTACCCGAAGGAAGCAACTCCGCCGACGGCATTGTGCCCGATACGGTAATATCGATGCTGGCCGTATTGGCACAACCGTTCGAATTTGTGACTGTGTACCTAACGGCAACAATACCATCCGAAACGCCCGTCACAACCCCCGTGCTGGTAACTGTAGCGATCGTAGTGTTACTACTGCTCCATACACCTCCTGCTATCGCATCGCTCAGGTGAACTTCCGATCCGGCACAAAGCGTTGTGAATGCCGCCGAGACAGGCCCGATCGCCGGCAGCGCGTATACGGTTATTGTTATCGAGTCCGTTACACCCGGCCCGCACCCATTAGATACGGTATAGTATATCTTGTCCGTGCCGGCGTTCACTCCAGTCACCACGCCGGTACCGCCGTCAACAGTTGCTATAGCCTCGTTTCCGCTAGCCCATATACCTAATGGAATAATATTGAACAGAGCTGTCGTAGACCCTACGCACACGTGCGCCACACCGGTGATTGGCGTAACGGCAGGTGGTGTAAATACGGTGTCTTCGATCGTTACAGAACCGGTACACCCATCGGTCACACTGTAGACTATTGTTGCAACTCCTCCCGATACGCCGGTTACAACGCCCGTCGCACTCACGGTCGCGATGGCTGGATCGACCGAGCTCCAGGTTCCTCCCGTGGTGGGATCTCCAAGCACGATGAAGCTTCCAACGCATTCATGTGCGGCTCCTATGATCGGTTCTATAAATGGCGGTGGGAATACGTTGTCTGTAATGCTCACGGTATAACCGCAGCCGAATGCATTGGTATAAGTATAATTGATAGTTGTGCTGCCCGCTGCAATACCCGTTACTACGCCCGTCGTAGCATTCACCTTTGCGATAGTTGTGTCGCTGCTGCTCCATACACCGCCGATGGTTACATCAGACAAGGTAGTGCTGGCTCCCACACATTGGTTCGCGTTACCCGTTATGGCGCCTACAGATGGCAGCGGATTAACCACTTCCGTCCTGGTAACATACGATGCGCCGCAACTGTTCTCAACTGTGTAAGTTATTGTCGCTGTGCCCACGGAGTTACCGGTCACCGCACCAGATGACGGATCTACACTGGCCACAAATGTGCTGCTGCTGCTCCACGTTCCGCCGGCAAGCGCATCACTGAGCGTTACTGTTGCGCCGAAGCACACGCTGCTGCTGCCTGTAATGGACGGAACCACCGGACCCACAACTACAG
The DNA here is from genome assembly GCA_964396625.1 of uncultured Flavipsychrobacter sp. GTDB lineage: Bacteria > Bacteroidota > Bacteroidia > Chitinophagales > Chitinophagaceae > Nemorincola. The sequence continues at coordinate 5,810 of CAYNGS010000010.1, read as the reverse complement.
TATCCTGTATCGTCACACTTGTGGGGCATCCGAAAATATTTGTTACGGTGTACGACAAGGTAGCAACACCAAGCGCCACACCCATGCTCACCCCTGTGGTCAGCCCGATGGTGGCTACAGTTGGATTGGCGGTCGTCCATACGCCATCGGGCGTAGCGTCAGTCAGCGTCAGCAGCCCCCCAAGGCAGTGCGTTGTCGGGCCTATGATCGGCGTGACAGATGGCACCGGATCCACGCTCACTAGCTTAGAAGCCGAGGCAACACCGCAGCCACCCGAAACCGAATAGAAAATGGTATCAACACCAAGCGTCACCCCATCAATTATTCCGGGTGCCACGATAGCCGCGTGAGGGTTGCTCGCGCTCCAGGTTCCACCCGGTATTGTCGCAGTCCATGTTATCCCCGATCCAAGGCAAACGATCGGAATGCCGGAGATAACCCCTACACTTGGCAATGATGTTATGTACACTACTCTTACTGATGTGGCGGTACCACACGACGTTGTCACCGTGTAGGTGATCGGAGCAGAGCCCCCGGTAATGCCGATGACTACACCGGTCGATGACCCGACAGTTGCATTTGCACTGCCGCTGGTCCATACGCCTCCGCCCACTGCACCGGTCAGGGTTATTGCAGAACCAATACATACCGTATCCGGTCCGGTTATCGTACCCGCAGTACCAGTCGGATCGATGGTAACTGTTTTTGTTGTAGTTGCTGTGCCACATGCGTTCGAAACGGTGTAGGTAATAACATCGGTACCGGCAGTTACCCCACCTACTATCCCTGTTGTCGAACCAACTGTTGCGTTTGCATTACCGCTGCTCCATAAGCCACCGCCCGTTGCATCTGTTAGTGGTATCGTAGCACCCGCGCAGACAGTGCCGGGTCCCGTAATAGTTCCCGCCGTTGGCGGCAGACTTATCGTAACCACATGTGTTGACACGGCAGATCCGCAAACGCCGGTCACTGTGTACCTGATCGTATCTACACCCACCGACATGCCAGTAACCGATCCGGCGCCGGTCACAATTGCATGGGCGTTGCTCACGCTCCATGTACCGCCGGCCACGCCATCAGCCAGCGATATTGAACTGCCGGAACATACACCCGACGGACCGGTTATAGTACCGGCCGCTACAGAAGACGAATTTACGGTGACTGTATAGCTCGCCCGCGCACTGCCACAGGCGGTTGTCACGGTATAAAAAATAGTGTCAATGCCAACGTTAACTCCGGTTACCATACCGGTACTGTTTACGGTGGCAATTGTAGTATTAAAGCTGCTCCATACGCCGCCCGATGCCGGGTCGGTGAGATTTATATGCGCCCCCTGGCATACGCTTGTGGGGCCGGAAATAAACCCGGCTGTCAGGAACGGCCCGATTATTATAATTTTCTGGGCAGATGCAGTACCACAGGGCGCCACCACAGTATAAGTGATCGTGTCCGTCCCGGGTGTGATGCCTGTCAGCAATCCGCCGCTGGTGATGGATGCTGTGCCATTACTGCTGTGCCACGTGCCACCCGCCACAATGTCTGTGAGCGTAGTAAATGTTCCCGCACAAATTGTTCCGGGGCCAACTATGCCGCCACCCGAGGGCGATGTGTTGATGGTCACCATATGTGTGGCCACAGACGTACCGCAACTATTTATCACTGTGTAAGAAATATTTGCCACACCGCCAGTCACGCCGGTTACAACCCCAGCCGATGACACGGTAGCCACTGCAGTACTGCTGCTGCTCCAAGTGCCACCCGCTGTCAGATCAGACAGCACAATGGCCGAGGCACCTACGCACTCGCTTGACGGCCCGGTAATAGGCGCCGCACTGGCCGACAGGCTCACGGAAACAGTTGCTGTGGTAATGCACGACCCCAGTGAATAAGAAATTGTTGCCGTACCAACTGACAACCCGGTCACCGATCCGGTGGCGCTAACCGTAGCTACCGCTGGTGCTGTACTGGTCCACACACCACCGCTCACAGTCTCCGTGAGTGGCACGCTTGCTCCGGTACATATAGTAGATGAGGCCGGAGCAATAGGTGAAGGACCCGGTGTTACTGTAACCACAAACATGGCGTAGCAGCTACCTACAGAATAACTGATCGTCGCAGTACCGGCTGTTAAGCCCGTTACTATGCCGCCTGTCGATACGGTTGCAATCGCAGCACTACCACTGCTCCATACGCCTCCCGACGTTGCATCGTTCAATGTTGTTCCAGACCCTGCGCAGAAACTTGTTGCACCAGTGGCGGTAATAGCTGCCGGTGGATTTGCTACTGTCACTGGCGCCGTAACCAGGCACGCACCAAGTGAATATGATATGTTGGTTGATCCAACAGCCACACCGGTTATTACGCCACCCGATGTGATCGTTGCTACAAACGGATTGCCGGTGCTCCATATGCCACCACCTGTTCCGTCAGTTGCCGCTGTGGGGCTACCCATACATACGGTCAGCGGCGATGGCGATATTGGCCCAGGGCCTGTTACTACGTTCACGATTTTCGTTACCGAGCAGCCGCCGGCAGTATAAGATATGGTGGCTGCACCCACCGAAACACCGGTAACAACCCCGGAGGCGCTCACCGTTGCAATTGCAGTCGTTCCGCTGCTCCATGTGCCGCCGGGCGTCGATTCGCCCAATGGCGCTGTGCTTCCTACACATACACTTACCGCTGTCAACGGAGTGATGGCAGCAGGCGCCGCCGCAACCGTAACCGGGGCGCTTACTATGCAGCTACCTATGGAATATGATATTGTAGCTGTACCGGCCGCCAGCCCTGTTACCGTGCCGCTCACCACAGTTGCCACGCCTGGAGCGCTGCTTGTCCATATACCACCGCCGGTCGCTTCAGTAAACGACATTGTAGTTCCCGCACATATAGCAGCAGAAACGGGAGCCAACGCTACCGGTCCCGGATTGACGGTCACAGACTCTGTTGCCACACAGGCGCCCACTGTATACGAGATGATCACAACTCCGGCATTTACGCCATAAACAATTCCTGTGCTGCCTACTGTCGCGGTAGCGGCATTGCCGCTCGTCCACACACCGCCGGGTGTCCCGTCGGCCAAAGGCATAGATGCGCCGGCACAAAGGCTTACACCTCCGCTTGGGCTGATGGTACCTGCTCCTGCGGTAATGGTCACAGTGTCTGCTGCAATGCAGCCACCGAATGAATAGTACACGCCAACGGAGCCAATGCCCGTGGCCGTTACAACACCCGACGACGACACGGTCGCTATTCCCGGCACAGTGCCGCTCCACGTTCCGCCCGGCGTCGCATCAGTTAAAGAGATCGTACTGCCGACACATATCGAGGGATCGTGTGGTACTATAGCCACCGGACCGATCACCGTTACCAGCTTTATAACATAGCAACTCGGCGTTCCATAAGTAATGTTTACTGACCCATCTGCCGCTCCCCACACTACACCACCAGAAGTAACGGTGGCGATAGCACTATTGCTGCTGGTCCAGGTGCCACCTGAAGCAGTTTCCCCGAGCGGCGTACTCTGTCCTATACATACAGACACAGCACCGGTGGGCGTAATAGCAGCCGGGGTAGGATTGACAGTCAGGTTGAACGTCGAAAAGGGTATAGCTCCGAGAAAAAATTCAATAACCGTGACTCCGGGGCTTACACCAGTCACTATACCAGTCGACCCGACTGTCGCGACAGCTGGCGTTGTACTTATCCAACCGCCGCCGTAACAAATGCCGCCGCCGTGCAAAGTATCTAATGCACCCACACATATTGATGATGTACCCGTAATGCCGGATACGGCGTTCACCGTAACAATCGCAGTCACAGAACAACTCGCCCCAGTAGAATAAGTTATTGTGGTCGTCCCCGGGTTTATACCGGTTACAACTCCGGTTAACGAACCTACTGTGGCAATACTGGTCAAGCTGCTGCTCCAGGTGCCCCCGCTGGCGGTATCAGCCAGTGGCGTTGTCGCGCCCACGCATACACTCAAATCACCGGTTATGACACCCGCCGAGCTAGTTACGGTGACCGTCGTTGCCACCGATGTTGGGCTGCAGCCGGTGCCCAGCGATGCGGTTACCGTATAGATTCCGCTCGCGGCAGTGGTGGCTGATGGTATCGAAGGATTTTGCAATGTGGACGTAAAGGAGGATGGCCCTGTCCATAGGAAAGTGGCCCCTGCAGCCGCGGTCGATGTCAGGTTAAGCGTGCCACCTACGCAGAGGGGGCTATTGCTGCCCGCAGTTACGGTACCCGGCCCTTTCGGAACGATGGTCATGAACACAGTATCCGGCGTGATACAAACGCCGGTGCCAACTGCCATCACAGTGAACGGCGTTGTGCCTAAAGTAAATGAAGTTGTGGTTCCGGTATAGGTCGACAATGGAATGCCCCCTGTGGTCGGTATCCACGTCCAGTCATACGTTCCCGGATTAGTGATCGTCAATGTGTCCAAAGTATTAGCACAGATATAAGAAGTGTCTTTTGAAGCGTGACCGGAAGTGTCGATCGTGCTTGTCCACCCCGCTGTTGTTGAATGTAACGCAGCAAGCAGGTCGGCAGAACTCAAAACGTATGCGTAACCAAACGTCGCACTGTCGCCCGGCGCTATATTACCGAGATTGAACACTATGCCAATGCATTCATCTCCGGTATGTGTACCCGTATACAGTGTGCCTGCAGCGGCACCGCCATACAGCACATCACAAAGCGGCCCTGGCTCCAGCGCAGGCGGATAAATAAAACACTTGGCACGACAGTCGAGTGTTCCCAGTCCGAGGTAAGCTCCGAAATTCAGCCCTACAGCAGATACGAGGGTAGCATTGAGGGCGTTTGGCAATTGGTAGGCAACCGTATTTATCGTCGTGTATCCGGTCATTGTTATCCCCGGCACAGCAACTTCATTGTCCGGATCAACTGTACGCATATAATAAACATTGCTCAGCGTGCTGCCAGTAGTGTTCTTCAGTGTCACATACATTGTAAAAAATACTTTCGATGTATCCAGTGTTGTAACTTGTGTTATTGCCAGCCCCGTACCACTGCTACCCTGCCACGTAGCCGTTTTCACCGGGCCTGTTCCCGAATACCCGACATTAGTGCCGGAAACTCCACCGGTGAACAGAATCGCTCCTGCTGAGCAACCGGCGCTACCATTCCACCCGTTTCCCTGCACACCATTCACCTCCACACTCCATCCTTCCTGCGGAAACCCCGGCAAAAAATAATCGCCAACATAGTTCGGTGAGCCAACTGTCCAGCCATCCTTAGCAGGGTCTGCCACAAAGCCAAGTGCATTTCCTCCCCCCGAACATGCGCCAGTACATGTATTTTGCATGGTCGACCCCAGGGATCGTGCATGATAACCCGCCGGTGCATTCTCACTTGACCCAAATGCCCCATTAATGTTTATGCCAACTTCCACATAGTTTCCCTGCAGGAATGCGTTGCAATTTACAAGCTGCGCATTTGCGAAACCGGCAATAAACTGGGATATCGTTAAGACCGTTATTATCCGGATAGAATTCAGGATTTTCATACTCAGGTGTTTAAAAGTTTGTTAGGCGGGCGTGTTTAATTTTTATTATTCACTTTTTCGAAAGGCACACTATGCAGTATGGCCGGGCCATACTCACAGTAAATATTCAACCGGTAATTTCCCGGTCTCAATTTTGAAATATCAATTGTCTCCTTGTAATGATAGCTCTTCTCCACTGGCTGCCAGTGGCTCACACGAACACCTTTCGCATCAACAACATCTGCACTGAAGCGTGTAGGATCTGCAGTGCCCAATTCCAGGCTCAGGAAATTGG
>CAYNGS010000009.1:17266-17491 GCA_964396625.1 uncultured Flavipsychrobacter sp. | reverse complement strand
TACCGATATTAAGTATGTATGGGCAGGTCCGGCCGGATTTACTTCCAGCCTGCAGAACCCTGTTATCAACCCCGTTACATTTGCCAACACCGGCGATTACACGGTTTACGACACGGTGGATGGTTGCCGCTCACTGGTGAGCACCATTCATGTAGATGTGCTCCCGATACTGCCTGTGGCTGCATTGGTAACGGTCAGTCCAAACGATACGGTTTGTGGCGGCAC
>CAYNGS010000009.1:0-17256 GCA_964396625.1 uncultured Flavipsychrobacter sp. | reverse complement strand
TTCACAGCAACTATATTCTACGGCGGCACAACGCCCACACTGCAGTGGTACACGCTACCTGCATCGCCCATTGTCGGCGCTATTTCGCCAACATTCTCTTCGTCCTCGCTTACCGACGGCGAAGGTGTTTACTGCAAGCTCACCAGCAACGCGGTCTGTTCTTCCACCCCTGTTGTGAACAGTAATGTGATAACCATGAACGTGATCACTAACCCGCCCATAGTGCATATCGGCCCGGCCAACCTGCATGTGGCTTCCGGTGCTTCTGCTACCATTTCTTCCGCTGTTTTCAACGGCGGTGTCGCGCCCATCTACCACTGGTACCTGAACGGTGTATTGGTCCCCGGCGCAGTTTCCGACACATTCATTATTGCCTCTGTAACCCAGGCCGATACGGTAACCCTCGAGCTCGTGAGCACCATGAATTGTGCTGTACCCGACTCCAGCCTCAGCAATACCATCATTGTCAGCACCAACGTCGGTGTTGTAAATGTGTCAGGGCTCGACAATATTGCGCTGTATCCAAACCCCAACAATGGTACATTTACTATCAAGGGCGATATGATCGGACTCAACACAAATGCCGTTTCATTTGAAGTGACAGATATGCTTGGCCAGGTGATCACATCAGGCGAAGCTGCAGTACAAAACGAGGAGATCAACAAAACCATTGAATTGGGCAATGTGGCTCCCGGCATTTACCTCATCCGCGTCAACGAAGGAGGCGAAAGCAAAATTTTCCGCATTTCAGTACAACATTGATCATTATAAGATAGTACAAAACAAAGAACCCCGCAGACCGCGGGGTTCTTTGTTTTGATAACCCACTTCATACAAACAAAAGTGCCTTATTGTTTATGTCAGATACAATGTAAACATTGTCGTCGGCCAGACATTGTAGCCCAAGTAACTACCGGCGTTTGCGCTCCCTAGGTGCGCTGCCATTCTTAACAGTGCGAGCTTTAATTATTTTATATCAAAGTAAAGCCCCAGGTCTACGTCAAAATCGTGATCGGTATTGTAAGTGTTCGCAGCGTCTTTAAGCGCATCTGTTATGCCCTGGTAGTAGCCGAGATCGAAGTTGAGTCCTATGCTGTGGCTCAGTTGAATATTGATCCCTGCACCGCCATCTACGCCTGCATCAAACGATCTGAAATTTGAGGCATTCTGTATCCTTGTCACATCCCCATTGTAGTTACTTGATGTCATGTGTTCAGACAGCTTCGCTCCAAATCCCGGACCCAGGTAAATGTCTGGCCGAACTATGTTCGCCGGTCCGCCGACGAAGTAATAAGCACGCAGCGGCATCCGCAGGTATAGCGGAATGTCGGAGCGCTGAAGCCCCGGATAATTTGTCCGGTACCCTTCTGACGATAGCGTAAGATTACCGCCCAGGCCCCAGTGCCGGCCCACCATATCTACTAATCCTACACCTCCATATCCTGCCGCTACCGGAGCCGCATTTCCCGGCGCGTATCCTATCCAGCTGCTCCCGAAGCCCGCCACCGGTCCTATGTGCAGGCTCCCTTCCCTCATATTGTTTGCATTCGATTGTCCGATTGAATAAGTTATGGCCATTATTATCAGTCCTGCCGTTATTAATATTGTCTTTTTCATGGTCTCATCTGTTGGTCCGCATATGGAATCTAAAATCCCATACCCCCGCTTAGCTTTTTCGCCCACCCAGGTGGTTTTTTAACAATTCTCTGCACCCGCAATTCGCCTGACCAACCTATGAACCTGTCAACCAATCCAACAAATCCCACAAACGCCTAACTTTACGTGATGGAAGAAATGACCACAGTTTCCGAAGTAATTGCTCAATTGCGCGCGCAGGGCTACACCGTCGATTTTAATCTCGACAAAAATTCGCTTTCATGGGGCGACAGAAAACTGCTGCATGATGAATTCGTCATTGACAAAGTGTACCGTTTCGAAGGAGACAGCGACCCGGCAGATGAAGCCACCGTGTACGCTGTGTCGAGTTCTAAATATGGTATCAAAGGAATGCTCGTGAATGGCGCAGGCATCTATACCGACGACCTTACCGATGAAATGCTGCAACTACTGCAAATACGAAAATGACGATCAGAAAATAAACAAAACATACGTAAGCCTCTTTCGGAGTTTGTAATGCAATAAACAAATACAAAACATGAGGAAGCCCCTTTAGGGGTTTGGAGTAAAATGAGGACAGCGCTTGCTGGCATAATTCTTTCGGCAGCAAATTTTGATACAGTGTTTAACTTTTTGCTTTTAACTTAAAAAATGACTTTCCGCGAAATAATTGCTGCCGACAAACCGGTACTTGTCGACTTCACTGCTACCTGGTGTGGACCATGCAAGATGATGGCGCCGATATTGCATGACGTAAAGACCGTTATGGGTGACAAAGTGACCATCATAAAGATCGATGTAGACAAAAATCCCGAGGTTTCCGCACAGTTCCAGGTACAGAGTGTACCCACTCTTATCGTCTTCCGGAAGGGTGAAGTAAAATGGAGACAATCCGGTGTGATTCAGGCAAAAGAGTTGGAACAGGTACTCAACAGGTACTGACGAGCCCACACCTCAACATTTATTTTCCCACATTTTTTAAATCCGCGAAACCGTTTCGTCCATTGCCGAAGATCGAAAACATGCCTGGTAAATGTGGGTAAGCATCAAAAAACAGGTATGGTTTTTGCAGTTAAATATTGGAACCTGAATTTTCAGAGTTGATATTTATCGGTTCTTTATTCGTAGTTCGCGTACCAGCGTTGCAAAGCGGGAAAACGCGCCGGTTTTTCCGGGGAACAATCGAAATCTTGGCTCAAACAATGTGATAAGAATGGGAGTATTTGTGATAATGATGTGAGCATGCAGGAAATTCAAAGCGTTGATTTGCAGTTGTTTATGTTTTTGCTCACTTTTTTTTATTTTTTGGGAAAATGAGATGATTCACCCGTTTATTTGACTGGTACACATAAATTATGACTAATATGTGGTATGCAAAACAACGCTTTTTTGAGTATCCGCGTTGAAAATATATTATTATAATTTAATGCAATAAACAGTAGCTTAAGCGGTTTTTAACCAAAAGCAATTTTTCACCTCCAAATTCGTTAATTTTAAATGATGTTTTGCAATAGTTACCCAACCATTTGCAAAATGGATCGGTCTTATTACTTGTTTAGTATTAATAATCAACATACTTGTCTATAGCTTTGGCATATACTACAACCGGCCATGCCAGTGAGTTAGAGCAACTCATTCAAGGGTGTATTCGCAACGAGCGAGGTGCACAGGAGAAGCTATACCATTTATTTTACCCGAGGATGATGGCATTGGTGCGCAGATATATAGATCATGAGATGCAGGCAGAGGAGGTAATGAACAACGGTTATTTGCGGGCTTTCCAGAAGATCAAGCAATACAATTTCCAGGGCTCTTTCGAAGGTTGGCTCAGAAAAATAATATTTCATGCAGTTGCCGACTATGTAAAGCAGAACGCGAAATATTCAAAGCAGGTGGTGCTGGTAGAGAAGGACGAATACGTGCATAAGGACCACGCCGATAAGCTGTACTACGATCAGTTGGTGAAGTTGGTGCAGGAATTACCCGATGCCACACGTACAGTGTTCAATATGTACGTGATGGAGGGGTTCACACACAAGGAGATCGGCAACCTGCTCGGCATAAGCGAAGGGACCTCAAAATGGCATTTGTCGGAAGGCAGGCGCGTATTAAAAGAGAAAATTGAAAGGCTTGAATTGCATTTGAAGATATAACAAGAACATTTTTAAAATATAAAATTTATCCACATGGATAAGAATTTCGTAAACATCGATGACCTGGTCAGGCAGCGATTAGGGGGAGGCGAGGAGCAGGAGCGCTCCGGAGCCTGGCTCCGCATGCAGGACCTCCTGGACAAGGAGATGCCCCGCGACAAGTTTGTAGGCATGCTTTACTGGCGCCGCTTTCTCAGCGCCATGGCTGTGCTGCTGTTGGTGGGCACCATCACCGTAGGCGGCTACGAACTGTCTGCTTACAAAAAAGCCAATTCCGGTAATGCCGATGCCATAGCTGCTGTTGCTGCTCCATCAACAACCGCTCCTGTTACAGGCAATGAAGTGAACAATACTTCTTTGTCCACCCCTGCTAATACTGATAACGCGAACGATCCGAAAAATGAACCATCCGATAAGGAAACCAGCAAACCACATCACAAACTGTTAGCCGCCAGCCATATCGCAAAACTTACCGGCGCAGTTAACGAAAACAAACACGATAATAACACGGACAAACAAATACACGCATCCGCTAACACGACCTCAAACAGCAAAACTGCCATCGGCAATACGGTGATAGGCAGTGCATCAAATAACGAAGTAGCTGCAAAAGAAACTGCTGCTGTTAATAAGGAGGCGAACCAGCCGGCCAAGGAAGAAAAAGTGGCAGATGTAGTTTCAGAAAATAAAGTTGCTGAGCCCAAGGCTGCCGGTAAAAAGGAAAGCGGTAAGAAAGCTGCAAAAGCTGTAGCCGCCAAAGGCGCGCAAAGTGAAAAAGCGATCGCTGCTGCAGATGCTCCTGTGAAAGTGCCTGCAGCAAAGGCCGCAGTGAAAACGCCTGCCGCAAATGATAATAACAAAGCAGAACAAGTTGCTGTAAAGAAGGTTTCGGAAAAACCCGCTCATCACGATGCCGTTGCGGCCAACAATACGCCTGCACACAAGTCGGCAAAACATGAAGCGAAGACTGCTGATGTGAAGAAAGATGCCGTGGCTAAAGTGAGTGGTGAAGTGGCAGCAAAGGAAAGCAAACAAGGCGTAGCCAAACAAAGCGCAACCAAAGTGAAGCGTGAGAGCATTGCCAAACTGCCGCTGGGCAGCAAGGCGCCATCTGCCGCTGGCAAAGTGAACGAGCCAACTGGTCATGATGTTGCAGCCAGGGTGAATGATCTGCCTGCTGCTGGCAAACTGCCGTTGGGCGCTCACGCACCTGCAGCCAAGACAGTAAATAATACGGGCGTCGCCAAGGTAGCCGACCTGAATAAGATAGCAGCTAAGAACAACAAAGCGGTCACAGAAAAGAATGTTCCCGGTGTGGTCGCTGCAAACAAAGCAGCCGTTACTGCCGCTAACAACAGTGTTCCGGGTGTTGGTGTTAAAGGCACAGGCGTGAAACCCGTGGCCGGTAAGACAGCAATTAACGTACCTGCGCGCAAACCCGTTACCGGCAAAAAAGTAGTGCAGAAATTGGTGCTGCTGGAGCGTTATGTGAAGCTCAGCCCTAACGAAGGATACTACCATATCGATACCATATCTATGGAGAGCCTTACTGAAGAACTGGGCCCCGAAAACGAAGACAAACCTTACTTCCCGCGTGGTGCAAAGAAGGCAGGCATCGCCGGTGTTGAGACCACCGATAATACTGCAAATGCCGACGGACAAATATTGCCGGGCGCCTCTGCATCTGCCAATGGTAAACCGGCCATGGGCACTAAAGAGGCCGGCGCTAAGAAAGCCGGTGGTGGAAGCAGCGTGCTTGAAAACCTGACTGCTGCCTTTAATGATATCAAGTACAAGGCATCTGGTGTTAAATTCATTCCCGGTCTTGCTGCCGGTGTAAACGGTACCTTCTTTGCGCCTACCAGCTTCAAGGGCTTCCAGTTCGGCTTTACCGGCAACTTCGTCTTTGGCAATGAGTGGAGCTTAGCTACCGGTCTTGGTTACTTCCATCGCATAAATGGCAGCTACTCCATGTACGACAATTACTACAACTATACTGCCATACCTGCATCGCAGGGCGGCGGCTACAACAAGCAGGAGATCGACAATTCTTATAGCTTCTCTACACTGCACAGCATAGAAATGCCGCTGGCGGCCAAGTATACCAATGGCAATTTCAGTTTCTTTGCCGGTGCAAACCTGGTTTATAACTTCGCTATCAACACAGGCAGGTACACACCTCCGGTGTCCAATAATCCGGTTTATTCGCCCATCATGGCCAACGATGCTGCGCCCAAGCTGGAGGCAGGAGACTTTAACTCAAGGTTTGGTGTCGGCTGTCTGTTTGGTGTTTCGTACCAGGTCACTCAGAAGGTATCTTTCGATGTGCGCGATGTGCAGAACGTGTGGGACAATGCAAATACATCGGGAGCTAAATATATCTCTAATCAGCTTTACAAGAACCCTTCATTGCAGATATCTATCGGCTACCGCTTAGGCAAGCCCAAAAAATAAGATGGTTTATAAGTATCAAAAACCCTGACAGTGTGCGCTTTCAGGGTTTTTTGATTTAAGCGATTTCCAGCGGTGTCACTTCGTTTGATTTCCCCATCGCCGCATGCTTCATCTCCCTGGTCTTTTCATGGCCCAGATAATGCTCTATCCATTTTTCTATCAGGTAGATGAGTGGGGTCAGTATCACCGCCATTGTAAATTTATAAGTGTAGTTCACCAGCCCTATGGCCAGCACTCTTTGATACGACCAGCCCTTACCTATCTTAAACGCTATGAATAGCACGATGAAGCTGTCCACGATCTGCGATACAACTGTAGAGCCTGTTGAGCGGAGCCATACCTTCTTTTCGCCGGTCACCCGCTTGATCCGGTGAAAGATCCAAACATCAACAAACTGGCTCACTAAGAACGCTGTTACACTGCCCGCAATGATCCACATACCTTGGCCAAATATGCTTGAAAACGCGGCCTGCATATCCGGCACGCCGTCGCTCTTCTGGCTGCCGGCCCAGAAGGATGTATCTGCTGGTACCCTTATCGCCAGGTAGAACATCAGGAAGGCATAGCAGATAAGACCTACGGCTATGTATGATATCCTTCGCACGGCCTTAGGCCCGTAGTATTCGTTTACTATGTCGGTCATTACAAACTCAAGGGGCCAGAGCAGCACGCCGCAGGTGAGGGTAAAGGTGAGCCCCGGCTCGCCCAGCAGCGAGAATGGGTGCGGCATAAAGCCAAACACCTGCTCCAGCGAAAACAGCTTACCGCCGATACACTCGGCTATCAGGGCATTGGCTACAAAGAAAGAGGTAAGTAATACAAAGAGCTTTGTAGACTTGTCGCTAAGTATCTTTTGGATCATGGTGGCGCAGAGATTATTAAATGCCGTGTAAAGCTATCAGATATTTTTTATAAACGGATATACTGCCTGATGGGTTTAGCAGTAACTTTACGGGTATACAAGAATACGATGAGAATAACCCAGTATGTATTGCCGGTTGTTGTCGGAGCTATGGTCGGGATGATATTGATAACGCTCGGCGAAATGTGGATAGAAACCCTGTATCCATTGCCAGCGGGCACCGACAAATACGATGTCGACTCACTCGCCAGGGCTATGAAGACCATGCCTGATAAGGCGTTCGTACTGCTGTTGGTCAATTATGCTATTTGTTCATTTTTAGCCGGTCTGATCGCTACACTGATCTCCAAAAGAGTCACGCTGAGGCCGCCCCTTGTAGTCGGCATTGTGCTTACACTCGCCGGGTTATACAATGTCATCAACCTGCCGCACCCGCTTTGGTTTTCAGTGCTCAATCTGTTGGTATACTTGCCCTTTGCATACCTCGGATATCTGGTCATAAGGAAGAAAACCGCGGGTGGAGAGTAGCGGGAATAGGATTTTTTTTAATAACTTTAGTAACTGATGTGCGATTGGCCTGATGTATAAAACACTGTTATCGATATTGTTCACTTTAATTCTGTATCCTGCTGCAGCACAGCGGGCTACAGATACATTCAGCCTGTTCTTCGACCTGAATGTACCCACGCTGAACAAGATAACGGAAAAGAAAATAGACCTTCTGCTATACAACGACAAGATCATCATGGGCAGTTCGGTGATGATAGTGGGCTATGCCGATTATCTGGGTACTGAGGGTTATAACAAAACCCTTTCTATGGAGCGCGCAAAGAATGTCAAATCCTATCTTGTCAAGTATGGAATTGAGCCCAACGACATCAAACTGTGTGTGGGCGAAGGAGAGATAGAACGAAAAGGTCTGACGGACAAGGCCGGCTTCCCGATAGACAGGCGGGTAGACATAGTGGTCAATAACCGGCAGAAGAAGCTGAAGACCGCAAGCGCCAAGCCTCGCCGTGACTCTGCCAACAAATGGAACGCCACCGGAATAGACGACATTAAGAACATGAAAGCGGGATCGACACTGCTGCTGAAGAACGTTTACTTTCCCGCCGACCGCCATGTTATAAAACCTGAATCGAAGGAAACGCTGGAAAAGCTGTACATAGTGCTGCGTGATAACCCCACGTTGAAGATAAGCATAGAAGGCCATGTATGCTGTATCAAGGACGCACCCGATGCGCTGGATATAGATACCTACGAACCTACACTGTCTCTGAATCGTGCAAGGGCAATATACAACTACCTTGTAGAAAGAGGAATTGACCCCAACAGGCTGAAATATGCCGGCTTTGGGCGAAGGAGGCCGGTAATAGAAGACGAGAAGACCGAGCAGGATGCCGAGAAGAACCGGCGCGTGGAGATAAGGATCACTGAAAATAGATAGGCAGGCTGAGCTGGCTGCCGCCGGCATTGGGCAGGTTGCCTTTTATACTGCTGGCTGTATGATTACGGGCACTGTGACCGCTCCTGGTGCTGTGCGCCCTGCCGCCCTGCAAGGCCATTTTTACCGCGTCTATGATGTTGTCGGCTATCATGTTCCGTTTGTCCTTACCCTCGGTCCTTTTCCTTGTCACGAGGTACACATCATCTTCAGACAGCGTGAATATGACCGGTATGCTGGTGAAGTAGATACTGTTCACGATATCATTATAGGTTTCCGTTATCGGCTTGCTGGGCAACTGAGCGTCAAAGAACAGTATATCCGGCTTTGTTTCGTTGATGAGTTCTGCCAGATTCAACATATTGAACGAAGTGAGAACGATCATTCCCCTATCCCGCAGCAACCGTTCATCGGCTATTATCGATCCCGGGTCATTTCCGAGCATTAATACCTTGATTCTCATAACCCATATTTTAATTAATGTATACCAAAAAATGATGCCACGGAATTCGAGCCTGATCGCCAAGGCGAAAAGACGCAGGGAAGGCAAAACTAGAATGACACATATTGGCAATAAACTTTATTCCAATTCATAATTCCCCCTTAATATTTAAGCCCCGCTCCTTACCTTTGCGCCTCAATTAATGCTACAGGTAGAGATCATCAATAAGTCGCCCCATATGCTGCCGGCCTACCAGACCGATGGGTCCAGCGGTATGGATCTGAGGGCGTGGCTACCCTCGCCGGTGACATTGAAGACATTGGAGCGGGCGATGATACCCACGGGGCTTTATATGGCATTGCCACCCGGTTTTGAGGCGCAGGTGCGCCCGAGAAGCGGGATGGCGATAAAAAAGGGCCTGACGCTGGTCAATACACCCGGCACTATAGACAGCGATTACAGGGGCGAGATAATGGTGGCCATGATAAACCTTTCGGCAGAAGACCAGGTGATCAGTGACGGCGAGCGGATCGCGCAAATGATCATTTCGAAATACGAGACGGTGCAGTGGGCGAGTGTGGAGGTGCTGGATGAGACTATTAGAGGAGCCGGGGGATTCGGGCACTCAGGAACTAATTAACAAAAGGCAACAGAAGGCGAAGCCCAACGAGGCCTTGCCTGCTGCAACTTTGATAAAAGACATTTATGAATATAATCATTCCAATGGCGGGCATGGGCAAACGCATGCGCCCTCATACACTCACCACGGCAAAACCATTGTTACCGATTGCAGGCAAACCAATAGTGCAGCGGTTAGTGGAAGACATCCTGGCTACCTGCAACGAAAAGATAGATGAAATAGCGTTTGTTATTGGTCCGTCTTTCGGCAAAGAGGTGGAAGCGCATTTGTGCAAAGTGGCAGAAACATTGGGTGCGAAAGGCAAAATATGCTACCAGGATACCCCCCTGGGAACAGCTCACGCCATTTTGTGTGCCGGCGACACGCTGACGGGCAATGTATTCATCGCCTTCGCAGATACACTGTTCAATGCAACATTCAGCATAGACAAAAACAAAGATGCTATAGTGTGGACGCAGAAAGTTGAAGACCCAAAGGCATACGGAGTCGTAAAGCTGAATGCCGGAAATGAGATAGAAGCCTTTGTGGAGAAGCCCCAGGAGTTTGTATCAGATCTTGCTATTATCGGGGTATACTATTTCAAGGATGGTGACGGGCTTAAGAAAGAGCTGCAGCGCCTGATAGACAAAAAAATCATGCTCAAGGGTGAATACCAGATCACCGACGCCATGGACAATATGCTGAAGAACGGCGTCAGGTTCTACACCGACCAGGTATTGGAATGGCTGGATTGCGGCAACAAAGACGCCGCTGTATATACCAACCAGCGCATACTGGAGATCAAGAAAGATAAGGAACAATTAGTATCGCCATCTGCCATTATTGAGCAGTCTGTGATCATACCTCCCTGCTACATTGGTGCAGGTGTTAAAGTAAAGAACTCGATTGTGGGTCCGCACGTATCTCTTGAGAGCGGCGCAGTTGTGGAAGATTCCAGGGTACAAAACAGCATTATCGGCGCGGACAGTGTTGTTAAAAATACCTTTATCGACTCGTCGTTATTAGGGAAAAACGTAACTTACATTGACAAACCGAAAGATCTGAGCCTGGGCGATTTTTCAAGTCAGCAATGAAACGGTTGGTCTAAGAAGCCCGGTTTGCCGGTCCCGCATACTATTGAAAACAAATAACGCTCAGATGAAAATGCTATTCTTCCGGTGCCTCCTTTTTTTGCTGTGCGCAGGTGCGGCAGCACCTTGTGCATTCGGGCAGAAGGAGCTGATAGATAGCATTGAACCCTCTAAAACAGGCGCGGCTGCTAAGGCAGATGAACTGTTATTCGACGCCATAAAAGCCAAAATGCATGACGACGATAAGCTGGCCACGGAGCTGTTAGAGAAGTATGTGGCAGCAAGGCCGGAGGTGTCTGATGGGTTTTATGAACTATCCAAGCTGTACTATAATTATAAAAATTTAGAGAAATCGGAAGAGGCTATAAAAAAGGCTATTGCGCTGGATGGAGAGAATAAGTGGTACAAGGAACAATATGCAACTATCCTCGCCGAGCGCGGCGCGGAACTGGAAGCTGCAAAAATAATGGCCGACCTGACAGCGGCTGATCCTGACGATCGCAGTTATCCTTTGCTGGCTGCCGAATACTATGAACGCGCGCACAAGTACGATGAGGCAATAACTTACCTCGATAAGGCGCTGACCCAGACCGGAATGGATGAAGATATCATGATGCGCAAAATGCAGTTGTATCTTGACATGAACAATGTAGATAAGGCTGCAGAGGTCATCAACAAACTTATTGCCGGCGAGCCAAAGAACGGGAGATACTACAAACTGCTGGGGGAATTGTACGATAACAACAAACTTCCGGAGAAGGCGGCAGCTGTATACCAGAAGGCACAAAAAGACCTTCCCGGCGATCCGTCTGTTCAACTTGGCCTGGCCGAACACTATATGAAGGCCGGTGATACAGCCAGCTCAATGGCCTACCTGAAAAAAGCGATCGTGAATAACGACCTGGAACAGGAAGCGCAACTGGAGATACTGGAGGCCTACCTGCAAAGCCTGCCCAATGACTCGGTGATGAAGGCGCAGGGATTACCTATTATAAGACAGGTAGTAGCGCAACATCCCGACGACGCGGAAGTAATAGCGTATTATGGCGAAGTGATGGAAAGAAGCAATTTGCGCGACAGTGCGCTGATAGCCTATAAAAGGTCCCTTACCATTAAGCCTTCCAATTTTGCAGTGTGGGTCAGGTTGCTGGAGAACTACCTCGATAAGCCGTCGGCAGACTCCCTGATCAAGTATAGCGAAAAGGCGATGCGACTATTTCCCACTCAGGCGGTAGCCAGTTTTTACAATGGTATAGGACATTTGAACAAAAAAGAATACCCCGCTGCAATAAAAGCCATAAACCGGGCGATAGACATGCAGCCGGAAACCGATAAGCAACGCCTGGCTGATATGTATTCGGTGCTGGGAGACATTTACCACTCAAATAAGCAGGACGATCTTTCTGATAAAGCATTCGACAAAGCGTTACAGTTTGATGCCAACAACGCCACAATATTAAATAATTACAGCTACTACCTTTCAGAGCGGGGCAAGAAACTGGATGAGGCAGAAAAGATGTCGAAAAGGTCTTTGGATTTACGGCCTGACGAGGCTACTTTTCTTGATACCTACGGCTGGATACTGTATAAGAAGGGAGACTTTGAAAAAGCGCGTCAATACGTTCAGCAGGCGATCACCAAAATGGGCGCAGGCGCGGATGCAACACTCTACGACCATCTCGGTGATATTTACTACAAACTCAATGCTAAGGACAAGGCGGTAGAAAACTGGAAAACGGCAAAGGAAAAGGGTGGGGACGATCCGCAAATAGACAAAAAAATCAAGGAAGGTAAATTGTATGAATAGATACCTGGCATTCATCTCACTTTTTATATTGGCAAATAGTTTCTCATCGTGTTCCTTTTATAAGGCAATGAGACACCCTAAGCCCAAAAGCGAAAATAGCGCGGCCAAGCCTGTTACAGACTCCGTTAAGGTTTCAAATATAGCCCCTGAGGCTAAACCATTACCGAGGGACACAATGGTTGCAGTAGTGCCACATGATACGGTTACTGTCGATAAGCGACTGGTGGAGCAACTGACACCCATATGGAAGAAGAGGCTGGTGTATAAGACCTTTTCAGGCAAGGCAAAAATGAAATTTGAGAGTGCAGAGAGTAAGCTCGAATTTACCGGCCATTTCAGGGTGGTAAAAGACAGCGTGATCTGGATAAATATCACAGCCCTCGGCGGCATGTTCCAGGCGGCCCGTATATTGGTAACGCCCGACAGTTTCTTCATGATCAACTACCAGCAGGAAGAAGTGACACGTATGCCACTGAGCCAGGCAAATAAGTTGCTCCCGGCAAATGTCGATTTCGCTTCACTGCAGAACCTGATACTCGGCGAACCTTTACGGGATGGCCCGATAACAAGTGCAACCAGTATGGGCGACTCATGTACTTTAATGATACAGGACAGTGCCTATATTCAGCGGTATGTTTACAACAAAACAGACAGCACGATCCGCACGGGCCAGTTGAACACCGTAAAGCCTAATGGCCCGCAGGCAAAAACCGAGTATGGCAGTTATATGAGTACCGCTAACGGGAAGATATCGACTGGCAGAACCCTGAACATACAGAATGGAATCGAAGTATATTCTCTCGACATGAACTTTTCAAGGATAGACTTTGATCAACCGCTCGATCTTCCTTTTTCCATTCCGGCGAACTATACGCTGAAGCAATAGCCTGCCGGTTTTTGCTCACAAATTGCCGCCCGAAACTGCGCCGGAACACATTTGAATCAAATAATACGTTGTTTAACAATCGTAATTTTTAATTATTGCATAGCTTTATACAAAGATTATTATGGAAGCACAGGCGATTTCCCAGGCAATACAAGGTGGCGGTTTTCTGATACAACCTTCTGATCCGGCACAGACATTTACCCCGGAAGATTTTAATGATGAACAGCACATGATCATAGAAATGTGCAACGATTTTCTTGAGAAAGAAGTATTGCCGCACCTGGTGGAGATAGATGAAAAGAAGGAAGGACTTATGCCCTCTCTGCTGGATAAAGCAGGGGCGCTTGGCCTGCTTGGTGCTGCCTTCCCGGAGAAATATGGGGGGCTGGGTAAAGATTTTGTAACCGCTACGCTGGTTAACGAATGCCTGGGCGGGGGTCATTCATTTGCGGTAGCAATGGCTGCTCATAATGGCATCGGCTCACTGCCGATACTGTATTTCGGTACGGAAGAACAAAAACAGAAGTATATCCCAAAGCTGGCCACCGGCGAAATGAAGGGCGCCTATGCGCTGACCGAGCCGGGATCGGGATCTGATGCGCTGGCGGCAAAAACTACGGCGGTGCTGAGCGCTGATGGCAAAAACTATGTGCTTAACGGCCAGAAAATATGGATAACCAATGCGGGTTTCGCGGATGTCTTTACTGTATTTGCAAAGATAGACGGGGACAAATTCAGCGCCTTCATAGTGGAGCGAAACACACCGGGGCTCAGTTTTGGCGAGGAAGAGCATAAGATGGGTATAAAAGGCAGCAGCACCAGGCAATTGTTTTTTGAGAACTGTGCCATACCTAAGGAAAACCTGCTCGGCGAAGCCGGCAAGGGCCACATTATAGCGTTCAACATACTGAATATTGGCCGTCTGAAGCTTTGCGCTGCTGCGACGGGTGGAGCCAAACTGTCTTTGAAGGCCAGCATTACCTATGCCAAAACGCGAGAGCAGTTCAAGGTGCCGATAGCCAATTTCGGCGCTATACAATACAAACTGGCGGAAATGGCAATAAGGATATTCGCGTCTGAGACTGCATTGTTCCGCACGGCGCAATGGATAGATGACAAAGAGCACAGCCTGCATGATACGGGCAAGCAGGACGCCTTGCTCGGCGCTGCAGAAGAATATGCAATAGAGTGTGCCATGCTGAAAGTGCTTGGCTCTGAAAACCTCGACTATGTAGTTGACGAAGGAGTGCAGATACATGGCGGCAATGGCTATTCGGATGAGTACGACATATCCCGCTCCTACCGCGACAGCCGTATTAACCGGATATTTGAGGGAACCAACGAAATAAACCGCCTGCTGGTACTGGATATGTACCTGAAACGTGCCATGAAGGGCCGGATAAATATTATGGCGCCGGCCATGGCGATACAGAAAGAATTGCTGAGCATCCCTGATTTTGGTACCGATGATGCGCCTTTTGCAGTGGAACAACGTGTGATCAGCAATTTTAAGAAGGCTATACTGATGTGTGCCGGGGCCGCAGCCCAAAAGCTGATGATGCAACTGGAATACGAACAGGAGATACTGATGAACTTAGCGGATATGCTCATAGACACTTTCCAGGCGGAAAGCATGCTGCTTCGGACAATGAAGATGAAGGGCAATAACCACGCCAATGCTGACCTGGCGCTGGACATAACGCGCACCTTCATTTATGATGCCGCAGACCGGATAAATCATGCCGGCAAAGCGGCCATCAATTCGTTTGCCGATGGAGACGAACAGCGAATGATGCTGATGGGATTAAAGAGATTTACTAAATCTGATAACTTCAATACCAAGGAGGCCCGCCGCAGAATAGCCGCAAAAGTGGTAGACAAAGAAGATTATTTCTTTTAGCTGCGCTGGCGCAATTCGGCAATTTGACAATGTGATGGAACTTGGTTATCTAAGTCATCGCTTTGGGACACGTGATCATATTGTTCTGGAAAATGTCATGAATGGTATTAATGCAGTGCATGCGCTTTTTCACATTTCACCACATTATAATTATGCGTCCCGCCATTCTTTGCCGGTCATGTTCAGGAAAACGTCTTCGAGATTGGCTTCCTTTACGGCTTTGGGGCGTTTAAATCCGGAAGCAAGCAGACGGTCGATCAGTTCGTTTGGGGAGCTCAGGGCAATGATCTGGCCACTGTCTATAATGGCAACACGCTCACACAGTTCCTCAGCTTCGTCCATATAATGGGTGGTTATTACAACAGTTGCACCGCGTTCGCGCAATTGTTTTATCAGCTCCCACAAATTGCGGCGGGCCTGGGGGTCGAGGCCCGTGGTCGGCTCGTCGAGAAATATTATCTTGGGTTGATTGATGAGTGTGGTTGCGATGGAAAAGCGCTGTTTTTGTCCGCCTGAGAGTTCTTTGAATTTGTTCTTCGCTTTTTCGCGGAGGTTCACGGTATCCAACAGCGCCATTGCATCAACGTCGCGATTGTATAACCCGGAGAACAGGTCAATGATCTGTTTCAGATTCAGGTTTGGGTAGTAGCCTGCCGCCTGCAGTTGCACCCCGATGATATTCTTTATGGCCTGCGGCGCCTTGTCCAGGTCCATGCCATCTACCGTTATCTCGCCGGAAGTTTTTTTACGCAAGCTTTCTATGATCTCAAGTGTGGTGGTTTTCCCGGCACCATTGGGTCCCAGCAGTCCGAATATCTCACCTTCCATCACCTCAAAGCTAATCCCCTTTACTGCTTCGAAATCGCCGTATTTTTTAACCAGGTTATTTACCTTGATGATCGCGTTGCTCATAATAGTTCAAAAGTAAAGAAATTCCGGTGTTAAACAGGAAACATCACGCATTTCTCGGGGTACTCGGTTGCATGACGAAACACCAGGTTCCGGATATAGTCATTGTCTTGCAGCGGCTCAATGTTTTTCTGCAGTGTATCGATATTTTTTAACTGAAGTTTTTTGTCGGTCAGGTAGCCCATGCCGTAAAAGTTGCCATCTTTGATGAGTATGCAACTGTGCTCGTTGTCATCAATACCTTTATCTATAAGAGCAAATGTGGGGAGATGTTTTTTCATCCAGTTTATGGCTTCATCGGCCTTGCCATTGTAGTCGGCAGGGGCGGCATGCGATGGGCAGTCACAGTCCGAACCTATATTGCATAGTTTGGTACAGAGCCCAAACTCAGATATAAGTTCCCGCAGCCTCATATGCCCCTCCGTGATCGTATTGAAGGTGTACAAAGGTATCAGGCTGCGTCTCATTTTCTCAACAGCAAAGCGTTTATATCCTTGCTGATCTTCGTAGGTGAATAACCCAAACTGTGGCAGGAAGCCACGCTGACTACGGTTGTGAATGGGCCATAGCCTGCGTATCTCGGCACTCTCCAATATGTGCGCCATCAGTTCGGTTGCACACTGCTTGTAGGTGATGCGGTGTGTTTCCCGGAGAAAGTCCTGTTTTTGCCGGTTTGTTTTATTGTTTGAGAAATGGCTCTTTACCCTTCTCCGTATATTCTTCGCCTTGCCAACATAGATCGCCTTGCCGGCAGCGTTATAAAAATAGTAAACGCCGGGGCCGGATGGGAGATGTTCTATCTCCTCTACCGGCAAGTGTGGTGGCAAGTACTGCTCACTATTCCGTCCTTTCAGCATGCCACTGACCACGCCTTCTTTATCCCGCTCCAGGATCATGGTGAGGAGGTCGGCGGTGGCGAGGGCATCTCCGCCTGCGCGGTGGTGCTTGCCATGGTTTATACCCAGCCGCTGTGTAAGCTTGCCCAGGCTATACCCGTTGAGGCCGGGCATCACCTTGCGGGAGAGCCGGACCGTACAGAGTTTTTTTGTATCGAGGTCGTAACCCGCGCTTT
>CAYNGS010000008.1:8414-17508 GCA_964396625.1 uncultured Flavipsychrobacter sp. | reverse complement strand
TTTATAAGCCCGGTAGTATAATGAGACGAAATAATGCAATATATTTAATATTAATAATTACAACTGTTTGTTTGCTCGTCTCCTCCTGTGCAAAAAAAGAGGCACCTGCCACCATTTATACAAAAGTGATCGGTAAGTGGAAGTGGGCGCAATATGCCACAGACGATAATCGTAATGGTGTTATTGACGCTAATGAAATAGCACCTGTAGCGTCGGATATAGATGACGAGATTTCTTTCAAAAATGACGGTACTGGTGTTGAGACAAGGATAGTGAACAAAGAGCCGCAGATTCCGCTCAGTTTTACATGGCAATTGTTTTACACCGACTCTATCCGGTTGCAGTACAAGGCCAACGACACGGAGACCTACTATATATTCGCCATTTCATCGGTAGACCTGACGCTTACCACAACAAAGAATCAGGGTCTTGCGTGGTACTACTACCGCAAAATTTAATAGCGGAATCTTTTAGCCTTTAAGCACATCTCTGGAGATTACTACCTTCTGTATTTCAGACGTTCCCTCGCCTATGGTGCATAGCTTGCTGTCGCGGTAATATTTTTCCACGGGGAAGTCCTTGGTATATCCGTAGCCGCCAAATATCTGTACCGCATCTGTGGATATGCGTACTGCCGCCTCAGAAGCATAATACTTGGCCATGGCCGATTCCTTGGTCATTTTTTCACCGCGGTTCTTTTTATCAGATGCCTGGTATATAAGCAGTTCAGATGCCTCTATCTGCGTCGCCATATCGGCAAGTTTGAAGGCAATGGCCTGGAAATTAGAGATCGGCTGGTCAAACTGCTGGCGCTCTTTCGAGTATTTCAGCGAGGCCTCATAAGCCCCTTTCGCAATGCCCAGCGCAAGCGCAGCGATAGATATACGTCCGCCGTCCAGCACCTTCATTGCCTGGTGAAAACCATCACCCACCGGGCCCATCCGCTGCGCATCCGGTATGCGGCAATTGTCAAAAACAAGTTCCGCAGTTTCGCTCGCGCGCATGCCTAGTTTATTTTCTTTTTTACCGGCGGTGAATCCCGGCGTTTCGCGCTCTATGATAAATGCAGAGATATTGTTCTTCGCTCTTGGCTCACCTGTGCGGGCCAGTACCACGCTCACATTGCCGCTGATGCCGTGTGTTATCCAGTTCTTGGTCCCGTTTATGATCCAGTCATTGCCATCTCGCGTAGCCGTACAGCGCATATTGCCTGAATCGCTGCCCGTATTTGCCTCGGTAAGCCCCCAGGCGCCTATCCATTCGCCGCTGGCCAGTTTCGGCAGGTACTTCTTCTTCTGCTCTTCGTTGCCAAAGTATAAAATATGCCCTGTGCATAGCGAATTGTGCGCCGCAACCGACAAGCCGATGGAACCGCATACTTTCGCGATCTCGCTGATGACCGTCACATACTCAAAATAGCCGAGACCCGAGCCCCCGTATTCAGCAGGTACCAGCACACCCATCAGGCCAAGTGCACCCATTTTATGAAAGAGCTCAACGGGGAATTTTTGTGTCTCATCCCACTCCATCATATCGGGGCGAATATGCTTATTGGCAAAATCACGGATCATTTCTGCAATCGAAACCTGGGTATCTGTCTGGCTAAAGTTCATATTATCTGCGTCAATAAAATTCAAATGGCAATTTTACGACATTTTTTTGAAGGCTAATAATCAGGATAAGGCGCACAATGTTAATGCCACAAATAATCGATTTGGGTTCACTAATAAACTTATTTGTTTTTTTGAGATGCTCCTGCTGTAAGATGCTTTTTTAGCACCTCAAAGGTCGCATCTGTAAAAGTTCCCACCTCCTGCAATTGGTCAACACTAGTGAACGGACCCTTCATCTTCCTGTGGGCCACTATCCTTCCCGCGGTCACTGGTCCTATACCTTTCAGCCGAACCAGCGTGGCCGAGTCCGCTGTATTAATATCTATGATGCCGGGCAGTGGCGTTTCGTTTTCGTCAAATGCATCCTGGTAGTCATTTTTCCGGCCCGCTGAGTCGCTTACCGCTTTGGGCTGGCTTCGCTTAAAAGTTTCCCAGGCCGATACCAGTTTTTGTTCCCGCTGCATATCCGTTTGTGGGTGCACCCATGTCCACATCGTTGTTCTTACTATAATAAGGATAATGAGTAAGCCGGCCAGGCACACCAACCCGATGCGCTCGGTGCGGCTGAACGATAAGTATGACCGGAGCAATTCTTTCATCGGTGATAGCAAAATAGATATTTTTACAATTCGGTTAGTAATTTTAATGCCGTTTATTTTGCTGTATGTACACACCCCATGATGAGAAGCGCCTGTATGAGCAGGCGAAACACCTGATAAAACACGATGCCGCCACTGCTGAGGAAACGATCACCCTGCTGCGCGAGGTAATAGTTTATGCCGACTGGAAGTACTATGTGCAGAGCGACCCTGTGCTTGCCGACTCGGAATATGATGCGCTGTTTAAAAAACTGAAAAAGGCCGAAGAGGCAAATCCTGAGCTGGTTACAAAAGATTCTCCCACCCGGCGCGTGGCGCAGGGCCTTAGTGAGCGTTTCCCTACTGTCAGTCATCTCGTGCCCATGCTCAGCCTCGATAATACCTACAATGCCGACGATCTTACCGACTGGGACCGGCGCTGCAAAGAACTGGTGGAGAAAAATGAGATAGAATACTGCGTGGAACCAAAATACGACGGCGCAGGCATATCACTTATATATGAGCATGGTGCGTTGACCCGCGGCGCCACCCGCGGCGATGGCGTAATGGGGGAGGATGTCACGACAAATATCAGGCAGATAAAAGCAATACCTCTTTCGGCTGCACTCACAAAATACGGTATACAGACCATTGAGATCCGGGGCGAGATCGTGATCCACAAAAACGTCTTTGAGGCGTTTAATAAACAGCGTGTGTCAGAAGGGCTGTCGCCGCTGGCCAACCCGCGCAATGCAGCTTCCGGCACACTCCGCATCCTCGATCCTGCCGAGGTAAGAAAGCGTGGACTCAACGCCATCCTCTACCACATCAGTTATTACACTACCGACGGGCACCGGCACGATCATAAAGAGTTGAAGACCCACTACGGTTCGCTGCAGTGGCTCTACAACCTCGGGTTCCCTACACCCGCACGGGAGATGAAGGTATTTAAACACATTGATGACGTAATTAAGTACTGCCATGAATTTGAGACCCACCGCGACGATCTCCTGTTCGAGGTCGACGGCCTTGTGATAAAAGTAAATGACTTTGGCTTGCAGGATCGTATGGGCATGACGTCCCATCATCCCCGCTGGGCGGTGGCATATAAGTTTAAACCGCGCCAGGCTACCAGCAAGTTGCTCCGGGTCGAGTTCCAGGTAGGCCGCACCGGTGCCATTACGCCGGTTGCCAAAATAGAGCCTGTGCCTATTGGTGGTGTCACCGTCACATCTATCTCCTTGTTCAATGAAGATGTGGTGCGTGAAAAGGACGTGCGGATAGGCGACACCGTGCTGGTGGAGCGTGCCGGCGATGTAATACCCTATATTGTAAAGCCGCTTACCGAGTTGCGCACCGGCGATGAGCAGGAAATAAAATTCCCTACACACTGCC
Source organism: uncultured Flavipsychrobacter sp. (assembly GCA_964396625.1). GTDB lineage: Bacteria > Bacteroidota > Bacteroidia > Chitinophagales > Chitinophagaceae > Nemorincola. Next base: position 13,922 of record CAYNGS010000008.1, on the reverse strand, counting down.
CCGCATGTGGCAGCGAGCTCGAAAAACAGCCCGATGAGGCCGCGTGGCGGTGCATCAATATCAATTGCCCGGTGCAGGTCGTCGAGCGGGTCATACATTATGTAAGCAAGGACGCTATGGACATTCGCGGCCTCGGTGGCGCTAACGTTCAGAAGTTTTATGAGCTTGACCTTCTTAAAGACATACCCGGCATTTACCATCTCAACTGGCAGAAGATAGGAGAGCTCGGCGGCTTTGGTGAGAAGTCGGTGACCAACCTCAAACAGGCTATCGAACAGTCGAAGAAGCAGCCGCTCAACAGGGTCATTTATGGGCTCGGCATTCGGTTTGTCGGCGAGACGACTGCCAAAACCCTCGCCAATGCTGTTGCGCATATTACCGATCTCTACTCCTGGGACATTGAAAAACTATCCACGCTCGAAGACATAGGCCCCAAAGTGGCCGGTTCCGTCGCCGATTTTTTTTCGCGGAAGGAAAATAGAGAGATTATAGAAAAGCTCGATGCCGCCGGTGTGAACCTCGCTAACGACAACCGGGATAAAAGAAATGCAGATGGTGCGCTGTCGGGCAAAACATTTCTGTTCACCGGCTCGCTCAGTCAGTTCAAGCGCAGCGATGCCGAGGCTATGGTCGAGGCAAAAGGTGGCTCCATCCTCGGCAGCGTAAGCGCAAAGCTCAACTACCTCGTAGTTGGAGAAGATGCAGGCTCCAAACTGGAGAAAGCAAAAAAGCTGGGTTCCGTCAGTATACTGTCCGAGCAGGATTTTCTAACCCTGGTCGAAGGAGCTTAAGGTGAAAGTTCTTCTTTTATTTTTCCACATTTTCTAAAGTCCTGGAAACCGGCGTCGGCTTTATATCTTAGCCCAAATAGTTTGCAATTATGTGACTATCTGCCCCGTTTTTCGGTACAGTTTTTGCGCTTTTTCTGTATTGGTGGGTGATAATGAGGATTTCGATTAAAAGGTATATGAGCCACAGCAAAGGATCGCAACCATTTTCAATTCCCCATTTTCCCACAAAAAAAGTTTTTCGCCAAACACGGAAATAGTAAAAAAAGCCAACTACCCTCTACTAATTCCCAATTCCCTATTACCATCTACTAACTGCTCAATAATAACTTAAAAATTAAAGTTATATGTTATGCTTGGCAGAATCGGTAGTATGTACACCTCATAAACCTTAACCGATATATTGCTCGATCCCGACACCGACCCGTCGTTGCTCACATACAGGAAGTATGGGTTGTGCCGGTCATACACATTATAGATCGAGAATGTCCAGCTGCCGTGCCATTTGCGGGGTTTTGCATGCTGGGGTGTATAGGTGGCAGATATATCCAGCCGGTGATAGGCTGGCAGGCGGTAAGCATTGATCTTGCTGAACACCTCCACAAGCGAGCTGCCCGAAAATGTTTGCGACTTGTAGGTCGTGTTCGAAAGATCAGGCGGGGTGGTGTTGGTCATTACAAAATAGTAGGCCGATGGCAGCGTGATCGCATTGCCTGAGCCATACACAAACACGGCCGATGCAGTCCATTTCTTGTTCACCTGGTAAGTGCCGACCAGCGATATGTCATGTCTCCGGTCGTATTTGGCCGGGAAAGACTCACCATTGTTCAGGTCCGGGAAAAGCTGGTTGGTCCACGAAAGCGTATAGCCCAGCCACCCGGTGAACTTGCCCTGTGTTTTATTTACAAAGAACTCGGTGCCATATGCTGTCCCCGTACCGAATACATAAGACAACTCAGGGTCCTGCAGCGAGTTGGGCACATAACCGTCCTTATATTGCACCTGGTTTTTCATGTCTTTGTAGTACACTTCCACCGACGTCTCAAGTTTGTCGTCCAGGAAGTTGCGAAAGTAGCCGGCGGAGTATTGCCAGGCCATCTGCGGCTGCACTATCGAGGTGCTCGGCACCCATACATCAGTGGGCAGGGTGGTGCCGTTGTTGGTTATGAGGTGCAGGTATTGATAGGTTTTGGAGATACTCGTTTTCAGCGACGAATGATCGTTGAGCCGGAAGCGCATATTGAACCGGGGTTCCCAGCCGCCATAGGCCTTGGCTATCTGTCCTGCCTTATACTTGGTGCTGTCGGTGATAGTGCCGGCAGCATCGCGTGTATAGGCCGTGTATGGACCTATCTGCCCAAACCACGAATACCTGACGCCAATATTTATTTCCCACCATTTCGTGGGCTCAAACTCATCAAGCACATAGGCTCCTGCTTCATGTGCATACTTGATGAAGGCGTTGTTCGGATCCAGCCTGATCGTGTCAACCGAACCAGACACCTGGTTAGGTATGAATTTATGATGCGTGTATGCCGCACCCAGCTTGAAGTGGTGATTGAACGCAGTGTAGTAGTCCAGGTCGGTTTTGGCATTATAGTCCTGTATACCGGAGGCTATCTTTATCGCAAAGTTCTGCTGGTTGAAGTTGGAGGCGAAGTTGTAATCATTATACACCAGCGTTGTGTTCAGGAACAGCTTGTCGTTGAACTGGTGGTTCCAGCGCAGGGTTGCTGTTTTATTGCCCCACGGTATGTCGGCTTTGAACTTGCCATTGGAGTTTTGAAACTTAAACTTATCAACCCCCATGTATCCGCTAAGGTACAGGCGGTCGTTCTTGCCCAGCTTATAGTTTGCCTTCAGATTGGCGTCGTAGAAATAGTAGCCTGTATTTTTGAGCCTGCTGGAGAATGGTCTCGCCAGCACATCTATATAAGTGCGCCGGCCGGAGATGATGAACGAACCCTTGTCTTTCTTAATGGGCCCTTCAAGCGTAAGCCGCGATGCAATAAGGCCTATGCCGCCCTCGGCATGGTATTCCTTCATATTGCCTTCTTTCATTGATACATCTACCACCGATGACAACCGGCCACCGTAATTAGCCGGTGCGCCGCCCTTTATCAGCGTTACGTCCTTTATCGCGTCCGAATTGAAGATGGAGAAGAACCCGAATAGGTGACCGGTATTATAAACAACCGCATCATCCAGCAGCACCAGGTTCTGGTCGGGCCCGCCCCCGCGCACATAGAAACCCGAATTGCCCTCGCCTGCCGACTGCACCCCTGGCAATAGCTGCAGGGTCTTCAGTATGTCTACCTCGCCAAAGAGCACTGGCAACGTCTTTATACGCGCCATGGATAGCGTCACAGTGCCCATCTCCGTATTCTTCACATTCTCGTCCTTACGGCCAGATGTTACCTGCACTTCCTTAAGGTGCGTGGCGCTTTGCAGTTCTGCGTTAAAGGTCTGGTTGGCCTTTAGCTCTATGGTCTTGGTAAGAGGGTTATAACCCACATAAGAGTAGATGACCGTATAAGTTCCCGGCGGCACAGAAACAGAGTAAAAGCCAAAATTATTGGTCAGTCCGCCCTGGTCAGCTTCCTTGATATATACCGTGCCGGATATAAGCGACTCCCCCGTTTCGGCGTCGCGCATATATCCGCTCAGCGATACTTTTTGAGCAAGTGCCGCAACAGGGAAAAGCAATACAAGTAACAATATGATCTTGCCCGTAACGATAGTTTTCAGTAAGTTGTTCATAGCGTCTGTATATCTTAAACCATTCAATTAGGATCACGAAACCGCATCCTACAGGGAGTCAGTAACCTCGCCGCACTCCATCATTTTTTTGCCGAAGTAAGGGTTCTTTATTTCGCTTTCATCGCTCAGCCAGTAGGCTCCCTTCTCGTTAAACGCCATCGGGCAGTACTCATGATAGATACCGGCATTTTTCAGGTCAGCACTTTTTACCAGCCCATAGATCGCGCTCGAAATGCTGCCAAAATAAATTCTCTTTTTTTCGCACGTTTCGTCCGTAACCGAAGACACCATTTTGCTTTGGTTGATGATTGTATCCAAGAACGGCTTCAGCGCAATTTTATTGGCAGTGTCAGTCATTAAGAACGCCTGCATGCTGTCGGCCGTGGCCAGTAGTTGTGCGGCAGCGCTGTCGGCACGGGCAGCCTTGGTGGCAACCAGGGCATTTTTTAGCGCATAGTATTTGCCCACAACGGTCATTAACAGGCTTGTACCGGCCTCGTTCAGCTTGCTTTTAGCGGGTTGGCGCGCCGCAACAGCGGCAGGGGTTTTAGCTCCATCTGCACTCCCGGCTGTGCCGTTACCGCTGCTGTTACAACCAAAAAACGATAACAAAATAAATGCAAATGCTATATATAGGACGCGCATAAATAAAAAATTTCCCTGCAAAAGTAAAGGAACATTCAATGCTAACCGCAAGCTTCGTAATTTTGCGCACTTATGTTGATCTCATTACAAAATATTACATTTTCATTTGGTGCCAGGGCAATATTGGAAGATGCAAGCTGGCAGATAGGAACAGGTGAACGAATAGGGTTGGTAGGCAGTAACGGAGCAGGCAAATCGACACTGCTCAGGCTGATGACCGGAGCCTATACCGTGGGGAGCGGGGTGATTAACAAGCCTAAAGATGTGTCCATTGGTTTTTTCAACCAGGATCTGCTGAGTTTTTCAACCAATGCTTCTATACTGAAGGTAGGCATGCAGGCTTTCGAAAAGGCGCATGCCATCGAAAAAGAGCTGGAAAAGATACTGAAGGATCTGGAAGACAGTCCAGAGGATGCCGACCTGCTGGACGACTACAGCCACGCCCTGCACGACTTTGAGGTGGCCGGAGGCTATGAGATGGAACATCGCACAGCAGAAGTGCTGGAGGGCCTTGGCTTTTCCACCGCAGACCTGCAGCGGCCGTATGACCAGTTCAGCGGAGGATGGCGTATGCGCGTGCTGCTGGCAAAAATGATGTTGCAGCAGCCCGAACTGCTGCTGCTCGATGAACCTACCAACCACCTTGATCTGCCCTCTATCGAGTGGCTGGAACGCTATCTTGTAAGTTATCCCGGCAGTGTGGTTATCGTTTCGCACGACAGGTACTTCCTGGATCGGATGGTGACCAAGATAGTAGAAGTATGGCAGCGCGACCTTGTACAATATAGCGGCAACTATACTTTTTTCCAGAAGGAAAAGGTCGAACGTATGGTGCTGCAGCAGCGTGCATTTGAGAACCAGCAGGATTATATAAAACAGCAGGAGCGATTCATAGAGCGATTCAGGGCTAAGGCCACTAAGGCCGCCGCAGCACAGAGCGCCATTAAGAGGTTAGACAAGCTGGATGTTATAGAGGCGCCGGATGCTTCTGTCCCTACCATGAACATCAATTTCGACGTTGGCGTGCAGCCGGGCAAGATAATATGTGAACTGAATGATGTGAGCAAAAGCTACGGCGATATAAACATACTCAACCACGCCAAGGCCGAGATACTGCGCGGAGATAAGATAGCACTGATCGGTGCGAACGGCAAGGGTAAATCTACGCTCCTGCGTATCATAACGGGGCAGGAGCCCATGGAGGGCGAGCGTAAGTGGGGCCATAATGTGGAGGAAAGTTTTTATGCGCAGCACCAGCTCGAGGCGCTGACCGTAGAGCACGAGGTGCTGGAAGAAATGAAGTTATGCGGCAGTG
>CAYNGS010000008.1:0-8404 GCA_964396625.1 uncultured Flavipsychrobacter sp. | reverse complement strand
ATTGCTGGGCTGCTTTTTATTTAGCGGAGACGATGTGTTCAAAAAGATCAAGGTGCTGTCCGGCGGGGAAAAGGCGAGGGTAGCGCTGGCAAAAGTAATAGCCGCCAAAGGTAATTTTCTGCTGCTCGATGAGCCTACCAACCACCTGGATATGCAGTCGGTTGAGATGCTTATAGAGGCGCTGAATAAGTATAAGGGCACACTGATACTCGTATCCCACGACCGTTACTTTATCAGTAAGACAGCCAATAAGATATGGAATATAGAAGATGGAAAGATAAATGAGTTTAACGGTCCTTACGACGAATGGGCTGTTTGGCACAACGACAAAATGAAAAGAGAGCAGGGTGCAGCCAGCCAGGCATCCAAGCCGGCAGAGAAAAAGGAAGAAAAGCCCGCGCCCAAACCCAACATCAACAATGACCAACTGAATGCCCTCCGCAAGGAATATCAGAAACAACAGAAGTTGTTCCAGCGGCTGGAGGAAGACATCAACAAGCTGAAACAGGAGATATTGGTCATCGAGTCCAAGCTGGCAGATCCATCGTTCTATAGCAATAAACAGGAGTTTATGAAGGTGGACGAGGACTACCGCAAGCAAAGCGCCCGGCTCATGCAACTGAATAAAGACTACGACAAGTCTTTTGAGCAGATAATGGAGCTTGAAGAAAAGCTGGGCTGATAATAAACTAGCGGGTGAATCGCAACTACCTGTTGGGCGCATGGATTAAGGCAATATGTTCACCCACGCACCATTTGTCACATGCGCATACAACTCATCGATCTCATCATCGGTTAGTGCTATGCAACCAAGTGTCCAGTCCTGCTTTACAAATTCTTTCTCTAAATAGCCTTTCCCATTTGGCAGGCCGTGTATCTTGATGTCTCCGCCCGCGGGTCTTCCAAACTGCTTTGCGTATGCGATATCTGCAGCAGAAGGGTAGGACACCGCAAGGCATTTATGATAGTGGCTGTGCGGATTTTTGCCACTGACACGGTACAGGCCCTCGGGGGTCTTGCCGTCGTTTCTGAAGTGCTTTGGCCCAGCGGGTTCGGGTCCAAGACACACATGATATACCTTTAGCAACCGCCTGTGGTTATAAAGATACATTTCGCGTTTGTTCTTTACGATCACGATACTGTCAACCGGATATGTGATCCCCGGATCTTGTTGACCCTGCGCGGAAGAAGAAGTTCCCGAACAGGTGCAAAGTGTGCCGCATAGCAGCACAACTAAATTGAGTGTGGTTCGCAAAAAGTATCACTTTTCAAAAGAGATACTTACAGCCCGTTATTCCACATTGCCACGTAGCCGCCGCCTGTTAATATTTTTGTAATGTCGTAAATACTACGCTGCCGATTCTTTCATTAAAATCTCCCAGTACTCCGCAGCCCGGCGCGTGTGCGGGATCACGATCGTGCCTCCAACAATATTTGCCACCGCGAATATCTCATACATTTCCTCGGTGTTTAAGCCCAGCTCATGGCATTTCCCAAGGTGGTATTTAATACAGTCGTCGCAGCGCAGCACCATGCTGGCGACGAGACCGAGCATTTCCTTCGTCCGGGTCGATAGTGCGCCTTCTGCGTAGGTATTGGTGTCCAGGTTAAAGAGCCTGCCTATGACCTTGTTCTGTTTTCCAAGGATCACATCGTTCATCATTGCCCTGTATTCATTAAATTCCTGTATCTGGTTCATCCTGGTCTTTTTTTAGTAGAGCCAAAAGTAAAACAATGGCCGGATTTTGCACGGGCTGGGTGTGCGGCGGAGCTTTTTAATGTTATTTTTGTACGCGCATGGAAAACGATCAGATCAGCCTGAATAAGTATATAAGTTCGTCTGGCTTTTGCTCACGGCGCGAGGCCGACAAGCTGATAGAGCAGGCAAGGGTGACGATCAACGGTGAACTTGTGCTGCAAGGCGCCAAGGTAGGCGTGGGCGATACGGTTGAGATAGATGGAGAGCCTGTAAAAACTTCCAAAAAACGCCCGATTTACATTGCGTTCAACAAGCCACAGGGCATTACATCTACAACAGATACTAAGGACAAGACCAATATTATTTCGTTTATCAACCATCCAAAAAGAATATTCCCGATAGGACGGCTGGACAAAGATTCAGACGGCCTGATATTTCTGACCAATGACGGAGATATCGTGAATAAAATACTTCGCGCCAGCAACAACCACGAAAAAGAATATGTAGTGACCGTGGATAAGGCGCTGTCGCCTGATTTTGTGAAGCAGATGAGTAACGGGATACCCATGCTTGGCACGGTTACAAAAAAGTGTTACGTGAGGCAGGAAGGTGGCAGGCGCTTCAGGATCGCGCTAACTCAGGGGCTAAACCGCCAGATCAGGCGCATGTGTGAATATCTTGGCTACCGGGTAGTAACGCTGACCCGCATCAGGATCATGAATGTGCAGCTTGGCAATCTGCCGGTGGGCAAGTGGCGCTATCTTACGCTGCCCGAGATCGATAAGCTGAACAGCCTGGTTGCAGAATCGAGCAAGACGGAAGTAAAGAGCGAGCAAAAAACGGAGCGGATTGTTCATTACATTCCTAAGAAGAAAAAGAAGGCCTGATACTGCTATCTGATCATTTCGAGAAACTTATTCAGTCCCTTTTTCTTTTCATCGTCGAGATAAAATCTGATGTTTTTGGTGTAGTAGGTGTGCAGGTCATAGTAGGGGAATGGGTTTTCAGCTATTACTGCATCCAGATGTTTCAGGCCCTCAGCATTTGCAGCATTAAACCTACTGATAAAATCCGCAGGCAGTTTTTTGTTGGCTACCCACGCGGCAAAAACAAAATCGAGGCCGGTGTATGCCTTCCATGCCGCAGAGAGGTCATACACATGCGAAAAGCTGTGCAACTGCTTTAAGGCCCGGTCGCCTATTATTACTCCCGCATTTGTGCCATTTATTTGATCTATATAATTTTCGGATGCAGGCTTGTATATCACTTCCTTTTTCCAGTAGTGTTCCAATAATAATTGCGCAAGCCGCACCGAAGTGCGAGACTGGTAGTCGAGGTATACGGTTTGAATGTCTTCTACAGGCACCTGGCTGAACAGCGCGACCGAGACCACATTACCATCGGCTGCAATGCCATAGTCGCTGATAATACTTGCCCCCTCGATCCCGGGAATGGCAGCAACCGGCAACAGCGCCAGGTCAATGGCACCGTCCTGCAGCATCTTTGCCAGTTGCGCGGGATAGTCGAGCACTAACTCAATATCACTGATTAATTCACTGTGGCTGATACCATACAATAGCGGCTTTGTATTCAGATAACTGACCGCACCCACCTTTATTTTTGAACTCAAAAGATTTTTTTTTGCGCGCAAAGATACAATTTAGCGAACTACAGGAAGCAAACCTTAAAATTCGGTAGTGTATCAGTTTGAATGTTAAGCAGAAGTTATTAGGAAGATAATTTCAGAAAATAATGACTAATTAAACTTAGTCGTAGGGCTATTATTATATACTATTCCAAATACACGAGGCAGCTTTAACGATATATAAGGTGCATTAAATTCCAATCCTCCATAATGAAATACTGATACATTGCCGTAAACAGATAAAACCAATTTTTTAAGATCAACAATTGCACTATCGCAACAAATATTAGTTCCGTAGATTTCTAAATCCACATTCCCAATTAATGTGAATTTTTGATCCACAAAGTGACCTCTCGGAAGAGCAGCATTAGCTATCTGTCGATCCGCAGTAATAATTAAAGCTCTATTGAAATCATCGTTTTGAGCATAACCAATAAATGGCAATAGCATGAGTAATAATAACATATTTTTCATTGTATTACATTTCAACAATGAATTTAGTAATAAAATTTAAATTATTTGTAATTAAAAACAAAAAAGGCTGCAACCGCAGCCCCTTGTTATTTCCTTGTCTTTCGCTCCCTTAGCCTGTTTTCTGCTTCTATTTCATCTGCGTAGGCAATTGTAACAATATCTTCAATAGTCATTGGTTTGGTGGTCAATTTAGCTTCCATTGCCTGAGTAACACGTAATGTTTTGTGTATGCGGCAAAAGTTGTAGTGTACAAAGTACAATGCTATTGCATAGCAATGATTTTCTATCTTCTTAGAAAAGGCGTTGGTCAATCTTGTAAACCTACGCATCTGCATTCTCATAGTTAAATTCTGTCTTTCAATGTAACTTGTTGATATGTGCATCGGGTTAGGGTCGCCAGAAACCCATTTCTTTTCAGTCCTTGTAATCTTTGCAGGGCTGTATCTTCTTTCATTGCTGTTACCTTCTGGCAACCCGTATATTTTTATAAGCTGCGAATAGTCTATGTCGTTATCAAAAGCGTTTTCTACAGCCTTTAAGTAGGCTTTAAAGCCATCGGTGGTAAGTTGTACCCTGTTCTTTAATCTGCCTGCTATATCGTGCATAAATTCGTTTGCTGATGCTGCGTCACGCAGGACGCACTCCAATATTCTAAAAGCATCGTTGATATGCTTACAGGCGGCTAAGACACCACTACCGAAATTCGGTAGTGTTTAGTAGCTTTTTTGTTACAATAAAGAATACCTAACTTAGTATTTTAATATGAAAATCACTTCTCTCATAACAATGATTTCGTTGTCATTTGGCATAGTGATGCTTAGTTTTCAAAAGCCTACTAAATCTACTCATCTTATTTGCGGTATGTAAAATACCAGGAGAATGAAGACCGCAAAGAGGACGGCACGTTGGATCTCAAGTTGTTCTAATGAAATCCCCTGTAAGGGGTAGCATAAACAAAAGCCCCCGGCTTTGCCGGGGGATTATTTACTACATTAGAGTTTAAAATTTCGACTATGATTAAATATTATGGTAGAGAGCAAGATATTTCAAGACCACCAAAAACATACGATAGTTCGCAATTACTGAAACATTTCGCAAACGAATTTATAGGGTGTGTTGCTACCGGAATGTGGACAGCTCAGAAGGGATTTATTTTGCAAAAGGATAGTCATATCAGAAAGGAAATTACTTGCAAAACAAATAAAAGCATTAAGCGAATACAAGATAAGTTACTGCGCGACAAAGTAATTATAAGCTCTCTTATCAACCCTGAATATTATCAACTAAAAGAAGATATTCGGGTATCTTCACCATCCAGTGCAGCCTGCCTTATTTGCGGCAATGATAGAAATGGAAATGGGTGGGAAACAGAAACCAGCCAAACGCTGCCAAATTCTCAATAACATTCAAACTGATACACTACCAAAATTCGATTTAACAGGATATAATAAATATTTTAGCTTATCTTCGCGAAACTTTTTAAAAGATAAACAGGTGAATAAATTGAATATAGTTCGTTTCGCATCACGAAATGGTGAAGGTTTCTACGACACACTCAAGCAAAACATTGACGAATTTTTCAAGGAAAACAATATAGCGCCAACCGGCAATAGTGCGCTCAGATGGAAGACAGTTGCGATGCTTATGTTGTTCTTTGTTCCCAATATTCTTATCATAACCGGAGTAGGCGCCGCAAGCCCTTATTTGTTTTTCGGGTTGTGGTTCCTGATGGGGCTGGGCATGATCGGTATCGGCTGCTCTGTGCATCATGACTCCAACCACGGGTCTTATTCGAGCAACAAGACCGTTAATAAGATCGTCGGAGACATCGTAAACGTGGTAGGCGGCTATGACGTGACCTGGAGGATACAGCATAATATACTTCATCATACGTACACCAATATCGAAGGTCTTGATGAAGATATCGAGGTTGGTGGCCTGATGCGTTTTTCACCGCACAGTAAAAAATATGTCTTGCACAGGTTTCAGCATATCTACGCCTGGTTCCTCTATTGCCTGCTTACCTTGCAGTGGGTTACTTATAAGGACTATCGCCTCCTTTTCCAATATGAGAAGAAAGGATTGCTCAGGAAAGAGAAAATAACGCTTAATAAGGCGCTGCTTGAATTGAGCATATACAAGGTCATTTATTTTGGCTATGCGCTGGTGCTGCCCATCATTTTTTCGGGTATGCCCTGGCAGTATGTGGTTGCCGGCTTTTTTGTTTTGCATTTCACGGCAGGCTTGGGCCTTTCACTCATATTTCAGTTGGCTCACGTTTTGGAGTCATGCGAGTTTCCGCTTCCTTCCGATGAGCGCAAAATGGAGAATAACTGGGCTGTGCACCAGTTGCTGAACACAGCAAACTTTTCGCCCCGCAGCCGCATTATGTACTGGTTCATCGGTGGGCTAAATTACCAGGTGGAGCATCACCTGTTCCCGCATATCTCGCATGTACATTATCCCCGGATAGCTAAGATAGTAAAGCGTACAGCCCTGCAGTTTGGTCTCCCATACCAGGAGATGCCGAATTTTGTGGTTGCGATCTGGGAACATGGAAAAATGCTGAAGAAGATGGGCAGGGAATAATAATATTTACAACCTCATATATACAAACCGGCAGCTTGCCGGTTTTTTTAATTGTGGTAATGATCATTTCCGGGTCGTCAGTTGCTTATTGAATTTCTCGGCCTGGGGAAAGTAATCGATGTCGAAATGCTTTGAGTGATAGATGTATTTCTTGTTCGTTTTCTTTGTAAAAAGCGCTTCCTGGTAACCGAATTTGTAGAAGTAACCAACCTGCTGAAACTTGTAATTGTTTACCACCAGGCCCTTACCCATTGGCTCGCCGGAGTTGTAACGGTATTTAACCGAGTCAGTAGCCGGATTGTCCCTGTTTGCATCAGCCACCGGGTAGCCATAGTAGGCTATGAGGTAATTTTTACTTCGGCTGCTGATGCCTGGTTTTTTTACAGGTGTGCCGTCCCCATTAAATAGTACGCCCTCGAACTGCATATTTTTTATTCGTTCTATATCCGTGTCCATGTAATAATACACCGGGCAATAGTCGAAATGATCTTTAAAGTCAAGCTTCATTGTCGCCGCAACGCCGGCTGCATCCTCGCGTACCTCTGCCAGTTCCTTATATTTTTTGTCCCTGGTCAGGGCGTTGATGCGGTTGCGCTCGGTGCTGATCTGCACTAATACGGCCTGTGGATTCCGGTGCGATAAACTGTCTGCCGCAAAACACGGACTGTATATTATAAAAGATACTGCTGCTATTATGTTACGGATGTTGCTGCCGGTCATCGTCAGTGGTTGGTTAGTAACTCAAAGATATGTATTTGTTTGTTGAGTGCTTACCTGTTAGCAGCGCGGTCGATCGGTTTGATGATTGATTCATATCAATTTATTCTTGATTTTTACACGGTTGTGTTCTTGTCAGCGCTCACGCCAAATGGGGGACATTGCGGAGAAACAAAAAAAGAAGTTGTATCACAAGGGCATAACGATATGCAATTGTAAAATATTTTTTTTCTCGCTTACCCAAGATTGCTCAAACGTTTTACGTCTATATACACGAGCGCTCTTTGAAACTTTCTTATTTTCTTTCAACTACACAATTACACAAAATGAAAAGAAACTACTACTTTCTCTTGTTGGCAATGGTGTGCCTTGTGGTCAGAAGCCACGCCCAGGTGCAGCCTTGCTATACCGACGAGATGCGCTGGCAATTGATACAAGCCCATCCCGAGATACTGAAATACGAAGCAGAACTGGAGCGCCAGATACAAAACGGGCTGAAGCATATCAACTACAATGCGGCAGCCAGGACCACCACAACCGACGAAACCGGCAACCCGGATTTTTGGTACGACATCCCTGTTGTAGTACATATCATTCACGATTTCGGCAGCGAGTATGTATCTGACGATGCCATTTTTAAGGACCTTGAGAATTGGAATATCGTGTACGCAAAACAGAATCCCGATACCGCCCTGGTGATACCGACCTTTGTTCCATGGATCGGAGATCCGCATATCCGCCTGCACCTCGCTACAATTGATCCTGATGGCAACCCCACAAAGGGCATCACCCGTCGCCGTTCTTACCTTACCTACACAGGTGGCGAGCAGGCCAAGTTTGATGACTGGGCGCCATCCTCTTATGTTAATATATGGGCCGTCAATACCATGAGTTCCGGCAATACAGAGGCCGCCGCATATGCCCTGGAGCCGCCTGAGGCTGCTGGAGATCCGTTTGGCGATGGTATTATATGCCTGTACAACTATCTTTCCAATGCCTATGATGGTGCGCCCCTGGCCGTCAGCAAGACCATCAATCATGAAATGGGTCACGTCTTCAACCTGATGCACACGTGGGGTAATGATAACAGCCCCGGAGTAGCATGTGGCGATGATGGCGTGGATGATACACCGCCAACTATGGGACACCTGCAGGTGGGTTGTGTGCCGGCTGCTTTATATGATACGGCCTGTGCGGTTAACTACTTCAAGATTTATTCAGATATCTCTGGTGGTGATTCCCTGGTCGATTACCCAGACACTGTGAATGCCCAGAACATA
>CAYNGS010000007.1:15137-18129 GCA_964396625.1 uncultured Flavipsychrobacter sp. | reverse complement strand
CAGACAGCAGTTTCACGCTGGTGTACGGCAACCGCTCCCGCAATTCAATCATATTTCGCGAGGCCATTGAGGCCCTGAAGAATAAATACATGCTCCGCCTGCGCGTTTTTCATGTGCTCAGCCGCGAGTACATGGACATACCGCTGTTTAGCGGCCGCATAAACGCCGAAAAATGTGCGGAGTTCTGCAAAACGCTTATAGATATAAACACCATTGACGAAGCATTCATTTGTGGACCCGAGGAGATGATCCTGTCCGTAAAGCAAAAACTCATCGACCTCGGAATGCCGTCGGCCAATGTGCATATAGAATTGTTTACGTCCCCCGATCAGCCAAAAGAATCGCACCAGAAATGGGCAGCAAGTCATGCAGGCGGTGGCGGCCCTAAGAGCAAGGTGAGTATTACCCTAGATGGAGCAACCTTCGATATGGAGGTTGGTTTCAATGACGAAAGCATTCTCGACGCGGCCCTGAAAAGTGGCGCCGACCTTCCCTACGCTTGCAAAGGCGGTGTATGCTGCACGTGCCGCGCCAAAGTAATTGAAGGTGAGGTGGAAATGGAAGTGAACTATGCCCTGGAACATGATGAGGTAGAAAAAGGATTCGTCCTCACCTGTCAGAGCCACCCCCGCACAGAGAGGGTGGTGATAGATTTCGATGCCCGTTAATGGCTTACGTATTATTATAAAGATCTGGCTGCGCTCGGCACGGCTAGGTCTTTTAGTTTTTATTCGCATCACAGAAATAATCACCCAAAATATTATTCCGAATAAAGTTATTTTTGTTTTATGACCGCATTTTCCAAAGCTTTATTCACAGTACTCGCTGTTTCCCTTCTGTTCAGCAACACCATTGCCCAGTCAAAAAAAAGAGAAAAACAAGCTGATAACAGTATCGCAAAAAATCATTGGGTCGATAGTGTCTATAATGCACTGAACGAGAACGAACGCATAGGGCAGTTGTTTATGGTGGCAGCATATTCAGGCGGTAAATTGTATAACGAAGAATTGATCACGCAGCTTATTAGCGCCCACCAGGTTGGCGGTCTTATCTTCATGCAGGGCGGCGCGGCACGCCAGGCCATACTCACCAACCGTTACCAGCATATGGCCCAAACACCTCTGCTCATCGGCATGGATGCAGAGTGGGGCCTCGGCATGCGCCTCGATAGCGTAAGGAATTTTCCCCGGCAAATGATGATAGGCGCCACCCGCGATACTTTATACGCCAACCAGGTAGGTCAGGCCATAGGACAACAATGCAAAAGGCTGGCCGTAAACATTGACTTCGCACCCGACGTGGACGTTAATAACAATGCAGCGAACCCGGTTATAAATTCGCGCTCCTTCGGCGAAGACAAAAACTGGGTGGCCCGCATGGGCCTCGCTTATATGCATGGACTTCAGAAAAACGGCGTAATGGCATGTGCAAAACATTTTCCGGGGCATGGCAACACAGGTGTGGATTCTCACAAAGACCTTCCGCTAATATCCGGGTCTTACACCGAGCTGGACACCCTTGAGCTTTACCCGTTCAAACAACTTATTGCAGGCGGGGTGAAAAGCGTTATGATCGCACACCTCGAAGTACCGGCCCTCGACACCGCCGCTCATATGCCATCCACTTTATCGCGCAATATCGTCACCAACCTGCTGAAGAATAAACTTGGCTTCGATGGGCTTGTCATTACCGATGCGCTGATGATGCAGGGACTTACAAAATACTTTCCTGCAGGCGAGGCCGATCTCAGGGCTTTCGAAGCAGGCAACGACATTTTATTGTTCTCGCAAGATGTTCCGCTCGCTACAGAAAAGATCAGGAATGCGCTCGACAATGGCACCATTCCCGAGGCAATGCTGGAAACCAGCGTAAAAAAAATACTTGCAGCAAAATTTGACGCGGGCCTTGCAACATGGAAAGACATCGAAACCGAAAATATCACCGCCGACCTCAACAAATATGTTGACCCCATGCGCACCTATGTGGCCAAGGCCGCTGTAACTGTCGTGAGGGACGATAACCAGATCCTGAACAAGATAAACGAGAATATGCGTATCGGGTATGTTGGGATCAATGTATCACCAATCAACGGCGAAACAAACACCCCTCTTTATCAGGCGCTCGATGACCGGTTCGACAATGTAGACGCAAACTGGTTGCCGAAAGGCAGCTCTGCCGAAGCAGCACAAAAACTGCTCGATAATATCTCCGTCTATGACGCAACGATCATTGCCATTCACAATCTGAACTTCTCTCCGGGTAACAATTACGGACTGAGTGATGAAGCCGTCGCTTTTCTGCAGCAGGCGGCTTGCAGGAACAATGTAATGGTGGTCGTACTCGGCAACGCCTACGCCATGCAATACTTTTGTGGCGCCCAATCTGTTTTGGTGAGCTATGAAGACGACAGTCTTACCGAGCGGGTTGTGGCTGATGTATTGCTTAAAAAATTCAAAGCAAAAGGGAAGCTGCCGGTGACCGCCTGCCTCGATGGTCATAGCGTCTGTCCCATGCCGGCAAAGATACCTGTGGTAGCCAAAGAGCCGTCCAACGAACTGAAAAAAGTATTCTACCCACCCGATGCCGGTGTAGTGGACAAAGAGGCGCTGCACAAGCTGGACATGTTCATGGCTCGCTGCATTGCCGACGGCGTTTTTCCCGGCTGCCGGGTGCTCGGCGCCAGGAATGGTAAGGTTTTTTACGACAAAGCCTTCGGCCACATGAAGTACGATAAAAAACAGGCGGTAGACACGAACACACTATACGATATGGCTTCTTGCACCAAAGTACTGGCTACGACACTGGCTGTAATGCGGCTCTATGAACAAGGCAAATTGAACCTCGACAAGACCATTGGCGATTACCTGCCTGCCGCCAAAGGCACTAACAAGGCGCCTTTGCGCGTGCGCGACCTATTGCTGCACCAGGCAGGCCTCAGGGGCTGGATCCCCTTTTTTAAGGATTCGTACAATGGGGATGGCAGCCTGAAGGC